>NZ_CATWDQ010000007.1:0-94017 GCF_958349595.1 uncultured Phascolarctobacterium sp.
TATATTTTCCTGCCAAGAGGCTTTTTATGCTGTCCGTTCAATATGGGGCAGTTCACTTTCAGCCAGGCTTTTATTTTGCATATAAAAGCTGAAAACAGCTTGACGATAAATTTCAGAAAACTTATAATGGATACAGAATATATTATTAGATAATTGTTATTGAAAATGGAGGTAGGGAGAAATGGCAAAATATAAATGCAGTGTCTGCGGTTATATTTATGACGAAGAAAAGGAAGGCAAGCCGCTGGCAGACGGTAAATGCCCAGTGTGCGGTATGGAAATGGTGCTGCTGGAAGAGGACACCGTATCTGCACAGGCGCCTGCCACTGCTCTGGAATGCGCCGCCGCTTCGGAAGCTTTGGCTTATGATCCGGCATATGCCAGAATGGATACCGGCTGCCGTTATATGGATGATATACATGAGATGGCGGTAACCGGCAAGTCGATCATCGGGGCAATGGGTACACAGATGCCGATGCCGGGGTGGGACGATATATTGCTTTTGGGCAATCAGCTGAACCCGCCGCCGCTTAACGATCATGATGCGGTGGATACGACGACGGTGATCGGCAGAAATGCCAAGAAGCCTTTGATTTTGTCCAATCCGATTTTTGTTTCGCATATGTCGTTCGGCGCTTTGTCGAAAGAGACGAAGGTGGCTTTGGCTAAGGGCAGCGCTTTGGCCGGTGCGGCGATGTGCAGCGGCGAGGGCGGTATCCTGCCGGAGGAGATGGCTGCGGCGCATAAGTATATTTTTGAATATATCCCTAATTTATACAGTGTAACGCAGGAAAATCTGCGTAATGCCGACGCGATCGAGATCAAGATCGGCCAGGGGACCAAGCCTGGTATGGGCGGGCATCTTCCCGGCGGCAAAGTGACGCCGGAAATCGCGGCGATCAGAAACAAGCCTTTGGGCGAGGATGTTATCAGTCCGTCCAAGTTCCCAGGTATGGAGACAAAGGAGGACTTGAAGGCGTTGGTCAGCAGGCTGCGTGAGGAGTCGGACGGCAGGCCGATCGGTATCAAGATCGCGGCGGGCAAGCTGGAACGTGATCTTGAGTTCTGTGTGTTTGCGGAGCCTGATTTTATTACGATCGATGGGCGTGGCGGCGCTACCGGCGCCAGCCCGAAGCTGGTGCGCGATGCTACCAGTGTGCCGACGGTATATGCTTTGCACCGTGCCCGCAAGTATCTGGATGCTGTGGGCGCTGAGGATATTGCGCTGGTGATCACCGGTGGTTTGCGGGTGTCTTCTGATTTTGCCAAGGCGTTGGCAATGGGCGCCGATGCTGTGGCAGTGGCTTCGGCTGCATTGATAGCGGCGGCCTGCCAGCAGTACCGCATCTGCGGCACCGGTAAGTGCCCTGTGGGCATTGCTACGCAGGACCCGGAGCTGCGCGCAAGGCTGAAGATCGAGACAGCGGCGCAGAGGGTAGCTAACTTTTTGAATTGCTCGCTGAATGAATTGAAAACCTATGCTCGCATTACCAGGCACAGGCGGCTGCACGATTTGAACGTGGGCGATCTATGTACGATCAATCGTGAGATTTCTGACTATACCAATATTCCGCATGCCTGATTTTTGACAGGCTGACAGTAGTTTTTACCCCGTATGCTTTGGGCATACGGGGTTTCTTTTGTCTGGTCACCTGTAAGGTTGAATGGATACTGTAAAAATTTTTCAGTTATTGCCGTAATTATGTATGCAGAGGTTAAAAATTTTCAAAGTTTACGTTAAATTTGAAGAAATTTTACAATAAGTTTTCATTTAGTATAAAGTAATTATTTTAAGTATAAGTTATATCTTGCCAGAGTAAAAGTTATATGTTATGATAAAAAACGTAGATTATCTTAATGGATAATATTAAATTATTTTTAAATATTTGATTAAATTAAAATCTTTTGAATAAAATAATTGACCAAAATAGCAATCCTGACAGGAACTGTTTGCTATAAGAGCTTGCAGGAGTTTAAGCACGAAAGGAGATGTTAAAATGAGCGGGTTTACCGAGCTGAATTTTCGAGAGAATCATGCGTATAAATATTTTGATGTTTATGACGTAAAAAACAGTGTTATAAAGAATTATCATATGATCGGAAGCGAGGTCCTTTATGAGATTAAAGAAAAAAGATGTCGGTTTAGCTGCGTTGATTTTGATGTCCCTTTCGGGGGCTGGATATGCTGATGCACCGATTACAGGCAGTACGGTTATCAATGGTGATAAGATCATCAATGTAGATACCGGTTCTACTGCCGGTATCAATTTGACGGGCAATAAGGAGATAAGCCTGGATGCCGCGACGCCTGATGCCGCAGTCGTGATCAAGGTCGATGGGCAAAGAGCCATTGGCGAGGTGCGTTATGGGATCAATTTGCGTGATAATGCTAAGCTTGCTTTAAGTGATGTGAGCATTATCAGTGAGGACAGGACTGGCGATGTGCATGGTATTTTGGCCAATGGGGCCGGGGTCGAGGCCAGTATCAATAATTTATATATTGATGTCAACGGCAATAAGAGTTATGGCGTGAATGTCGGCAACGGCGCCAAAATGGATGTTGCGGGGAATATGACGGTCGCTGTTACCGGCGATACTGTGCCTGCTTCAGGGATCAGGGCCGTTACGGTCAATTCTGCCAATGGAGTGCTGAATGTCGGCGGCGACCTGATCGTGAAGGCCGAGAGTGATCAGCGTGCTTATGGTATTTATAATACCAGCGGCGGCAAGCTTAATGTGGCTGGCGATACTTATATAAGCAATATCAGTGAGGTGGGCCATGCCATATTTTCTGCTTCCAGTAATGACGGCGGTGAGATCAGGCTGGGCGGAAATTTATATATCGACAGCCATAGTGATCAAAGCTACGGTATTCGCGTTATCGGCGGACTGGTCGATGTAGAGAAGAACACAGTAATGAATTTGTATGGTAATAATGCCTACGGTATCCATACTTCAAAGGATGGCAACGGTCTTGTTGAGGGCGTCATCCATTTGCACGGTGATGCGGCGATAATCGCACACGGCAAGGCCGGTAAGGGTATCTATGCTTCAACAGGGCTGGTAACGATCGACGGCAAAACCTATCTGCAGATGCAGGGGGAGAAGTCTTATGGTATTTATGCTGATTATGCAGGGAAAACCGTTTTAAATGGCGGCGTCAGTATTGACGCGCAGCAGGCCGGTTCGCAGGGAATCTATACTTATCGCGGCGGTCAGGTGGAGCTGCACGACGTTGTAGAGATCATTACCGGCAGCGATGCGGCGTCTAATGCGATCAAGGTGGACGGCAGAGGCGGTACGGCTGCGGACAGGTCGGCGGTCAGCGGTACAGCTCTGTTTAATATATTGGGGAATATACAGGTCACTTATGGCGGAAGTGTTGATTTGAAGCTGACGGAAGGTTCATTTTGGCAGGGGGGTGCTGAAATAGATTCGGGTAATGCGTCGTCAAGCTCGCTGAGCTTTGACAGGAATTCCATTTGGCAGATGACGGGCAGCTCGGCGCTGACTGATCTGACTTTGAACAGCGCCTGGCTGGATATGACGGCCGACGGTAATACGTTCAGTACATTGACGGTCGAGAATCTGGCCGGCAGCGGCGGCACGATCGTGCTGGATATTGATGGCACGGCTGTCGATGAAAATGATAAGCTGTATGTGACGGATACTTTTACTGGCACACAGGCTTTGAAACTGCACGAGATCAACGGCCGTGATGATGACCCGACTTTGGGGCAGGAGGCGCTGGGAACTGTTTTGGCGAGCGTTAATGTGAATAACGGTACCTTTACTGCTGTGGACGGAGAGGGGAGTCTGTTCTGGCAGCGGTACGAGCTGGGGGAGCAGGCCAGCAGCAGCGCCGGTTTTGCTACTGACTGGTATTTGAAGGAGATCGAAAACATTGCGCCGTCAGAAAGGCCGACGACAGGGGTGGCAACGGTCTTGTCAGCCAATGCTTTGAATTACCATACCTGGCGCACGGAGAATGATAAGCTGCTGCAAAGAGTGGGAGAGCTGCGCCACAACGGCGATGCTGCCAAAGGCGCCTGGTTCAGGGTCAGCGGCAGTAAGATCGGTCAGAGCGGGGGCTTTGGTTTTGCTAATAAGTATACAGGTTATGAGCTGGGGTATGACGAAGTGGCAAAACGTACGGAGGATTTTGTTCGCTATAACGGTGTGGCACTGAGCTATACCGATGGCAGCAGCAGTTACCGCAGCGGCAGCGGCGATAATCATGCGCAGGCGATAAGTTTCTATGGTACGCAGCTCGGCAGTAAGGGTCATTATTTGGACGTAGTCTTTAAGATCAGCCATTTGGATAATGATTTTGCCGTTTATGACAGCAACGCCAGGAAGATCACGGGCGAGTTTGAGAACGTGGGTGTGTCTTTAAGTGCCGAATATGGACGTAAGAATGCTTTAGGCGGCGGTTGGTATGTCGAGCCGCAGGCACAGTTTACTTTGGGCTATCTGGGGGGAGACCGTTACCAGACCAGTAACGGTTTGACGGTGCAGCAAAGCGGTATCAACAGTGCTGTGGGGCGCATCGGTTTCAATATCGGTAAAGAGGTTGGCAGTAAGGGGATAGTTTATGCGAAAGCTAATCTGCTGCACGAATTCGGCGGCGGTTATGATGTGACGCTGACTGACAGTTCAGGCAATCGTTTTGAGGCTGATGAAGGTTACAGAGATACCTGGTTTGAATATGGTGTCGGCGCTGCCTTTAAAACCGGCAGCAACAGCCATGTTTATTTTGATGTGGAGCGCAGCAGCGGCAGTGACTTTAAAAAAGACTGGCAGTGGAACGCCGGCGCCCGCTGGACCTTCTAAAAGAGCGTTGATCGGGGGATCGGCGGAGGAAACAATAATAGGGAAAGTTTTTAATTAAGAAAGAGCGTATATCCTGCTGTATAGTAGCGGGTATACGCTCTTTTATCTTGGAATAAAGCTTATAATATGAACTTTTTGCAAACTTTCTCAGTAAATGCTTGACCTGGAGTGAACTCCAGCCTGTAGAATCGAATTAAAGCAAAGGGTATGGAAGGAAGAGGTAAAACAGTGCTTTTTGCTAAGTAAAAGTTGAGGAGGCAAGGTATGAAAAAAATCATCGCGGCCTTGATGGCGATACTGGCCATGCTGGTGGCAGCCTGCGGCGGCAGCAATGCCGAGGCTATTTCTACTGATAACGGAGGGAAAATCATGCAAAGTGAAAAGCAAGCTAATAATGGTAAAGCGCTGGTAGTATATTATTCGCGTTCGGGGAATACGGAAGCTGTTGCCAGAATGATCGGCAATGAAACAGGGGCGGATCTGTTCAGAGTGACGACGGTAAAACCTTATCCGGAAGAATATCGCGCTGCTACGGAGCAGGCCAGGGCTGAGCGCGACAGTAATGCCCGCCCGGCGATCAATGGAAGGGTAGAAGATTTGGCGGCTTATGATGTTATTTATATTGGTGTGCCTAACTGGTGGAGCACGATGCCCATGCCGATGTTTACTTTTTTAGAGCAGCATGACCTGTCTGGAAAAACTGTGGTGCCGTTTGTTACGCATGGCGGCGGTGGGGTTGCCAACTGTGTCAGCGATCTGAAAAAAGCGGTGCCTAATGCTAAGGTGCTGGAGGCTTTTGTTGTCAGCGGCAGTAATGCCGCTAATGCCCAAAGCGACGTCAGTGCCTGGCTGCAGCGTTTAGGTTTGACAAAATAAAATATTATTACCGGGAATAAAAACAGAGAGCGCTTTTAAGAAGCTCTCTCTGTTTTTTTGCAGTAAGGTTTAACGATATTCTTTTTGCAGATATTCTAAAAATTTTGCGGCAGCTTTAGGAAAGATTTGATATTTTTTCCAGACG
Source organism: uncultured Phascolarctobacterium sp. (assembly GCF_958349595.1). Lineage (NCBI taxonomy): Bacteria > Bacillati > Bacillota > Negativicutes > Acidaminococcales > Acidaminococcaceae > Phascolarctobacterium > uncultured Phascolarctobacterium sp. The sequence continues at coordinate 5,855 of NZ_CATWDQ010000007.1, forward strand.
ATATTCAGGCCAACTTCTAATTTGGGTTCTAAGGGCCGGAAACACAGTGGGCTGCTTTCTGTTGTTTTGATGATCCGGTCAAGGCACAGGGCTGAACCAACGCCTTCTTCAACCATCAGCGAGGCGTTATATAACAGATTATAGGTAGCGACGATATTCAGTTTATTAAAGTCGCCGCCCAGCCAGCCGGAAATTTCATTTTTGACCATTTCCTGATCAGAAAGCAGCAGTGGTATAGCAAACAGATCTCTGGGGGTAACTGTCGGCTTGTTGGCAAGCGGGTTGTCTTTGCGCATCAGCAGGCCCCAGATATCGGTGGACGGCAATTTGATGAAGTCATATTTTGATAAATCGGCCGGTTCAATAAAAATACCGAAATCTAATAACCCATTGTCGATACGTTCGGCAACGTCTTCGGCCTGAGCGCTGAAAATATGGAAACGTATATGTTCGTATTGCTGCTGCATTGTGCGGATGATTTTGGCTATCGGCCGAATGCCTTCTGTTTCAGCGCCGCCAATATAAATGTCGCCGCTGATATTTTCGCCGGAGGCAGTGAGCTCGGTTTTTGTTTTTTCCATTAAGGAAACGATTTCTTCGGCACGTTTACGCAGGATCATACCGTCTTCTGTCAGCGTTATTTTGCGGTTGCCGCGGATAAAAAGCTGTTTGCCAAGTTCTGTTTCCAGTTCTTTGAGCTGCCTTGAAAGCGGCGGCTGTGTCATATGTAAAAATTCGGCCGCGCCGCTGATACTTTCTTCACGGGCTACGGCAAGAAAATATTGCAGGGTCCTGATATCCATAAAAATTCCACCTCCGGTACAATCATTATAATAATAATTGCCATACTTTTCAAGTATATCAACGCATTTAATATATGTATTTGATATTCGTGATCGCTGCTTTTATAATTAAGACAAAGGAGGCGATCAGGTGAAGGAGTTACGGATGTCGGGCAATGACATCAGGGAAAATCTTGCTGCTGCCGGTTGTGATCGTAAGTTTATTGAATGTTTTGCGGTAGTTATGGAAAAGAAATAGCTTTCAGAACAATTAGAGTTATTAACGGGTCATCGGGTCAGATTGCTTAAGGAGCTGCATGAGATACAGATAAAAATAGATCGTCTTGATTATTTGATTTTTAAGCTGAAAAAATAACGGGAGGCAGAGGAGAAATATGTTGAAAAAAGTTTTGGTAATAACGGCAAGCCTGCGTAAAGGCGGTAATTCAGAGCTTCTGGCAGACGAATTTATAAAAGGTGTGCAGGAGGCTGGTCATACGGTAGAAAAAATAGGCCTGTATGGTAAAACGGTAAATTTCTGCAAAGGCTGTCTGGCTTGTCAGCAAACAGGGTGCTGCGTTATTCGTGACGATATGGATGCGATCGTTCCCAAGATGCAAAAAGCCGATGTACTTGTGTTTGCAACGCCGGTTTATTTTTACGAGATGTGCGGGCAGATGAAAACTCTGCTCGACAGGAGCAATCCTTTGTTTGCGTCTGATTATGCATATCGCGAGGTTTATTTGCTGGCAGCAGCGGCCGATACGGCAGCGTCGGCTGTCGACGGGGCCCAGAAAGGGCTGCAGGGCTGGATCGACTGTTTTGAGGGCGTTACGCTTAAGGGTGTTGTTTTGGCTGGCGGCGTGACTGCTGCCGGAGATATTCACGGTAATACGGCTTTAAAACAGGCACAGGAAATGGGTAGGCTGGTATAAGGCTAAAGCCTTACAGGTAAAGTTATGCTGAAGCAGCATGGCGTAGAAAAATACTAACTAATATTATAAGGAGTGGATCATTATGAAAAAGAGAACTTTTACTGATCGTTATGTGAAAATATTGAGGGCTGTCGCCCTGGGGCTGATTTTATCGACGACGGGTACAGGCGCTGTCTGGGCGGCTGATATGTCGCATGGTGCCGATAATTTTTATAAAAGCGATAAGGTTGATGTGCAGAAAGTCACTTTTAAAAACCAGTATAAAATGAATATCGCCGGGAATTTATATCTGCCCAAAAATATGGATCAAAAGCAAAAGCACGCCGCTATCATAGTCGGACATCCAATGGGGGCAGTCAAAGAGCAAAGCGCCGATCTTTATGCTGCCAAAATGGCGGAACGCGGTTTTGTAACTTTATCTGTCGATCTGGCTTTCTGGGGCGGCAGCGACGGCCAGCCGCGTAATGCTGTAGCGCCTGATATTTATGCCGAGACTTTCAGTGCGGCAGCAGATTATCTGGGGACAAGTCCCTTTGCCGACAAAGACCGGATCGGCGTGATTGGGATCTGCGGCAGCGGCAGTTTTGCCATCAGCGCCGCGAAGATCGATCCCCGTCTGAAAGCTGTTACGACTGTCAGCATGTATGATATGGGCGCCGCTAACCGTAATGGCCTTAATCATTCACTGACGCTTGCGCAAAGAAAGCAGATCATTGCCGAGGCGGCAGAGCAGCGTTATGTGGAATTCCAGGGCGGAGCAGCTAAATATACCAGAGGTACTGTACATGAAATCAACGAGGATTCCAGTCCGATCGAGCGTGAATTCTATGACTTTTACCGTACTCCGAGAGGTGAGTTTACTCCGGCAGGTTCTTCGCCGCTGTTGACTACGCACCCGACGCTTTCCAGCAATACCAAATTTATGAATTTCTATCCTTTCAATGATATCGAAACTATTTCTCCGCGCCCGCTGCTTTTTATTACCGGCGATCAAGCCCATTCTAAAGAATTCAGCGAAGATGCTTATAAACGCGCGGCAGAGCCTAAGGAGCTGTATTATGTTGCCGGTGCCGGGCATGTGGACCTTTATGACAGGGTCGAACTGATCCCGTTTGATAAAATCGAGAGCTTTTTTAAGGCCAATTTAAAATAACTTACTGCCGGTGCAGCTGCTTGATTTGTTAAAAGTGGTGTTTGTGTGGATTCTCGGAAGAATGGGAATCCACATTTTTATTAACGTGAAGGGGAGATGTTATGGCAGAGAAGAACGGTTTACTGATTTTTATTCTGACGGTAGGTGTTTTTGGTATCATCAATACGGAAATGGGTGTGCTGGGGATTCTGCCGCTTTTGGCTGAAAAATTCAGTGTCAGTATAGCGCAGGCCGGCTTATTGGTCAGTTTGTTTGCTTTGGCAGTAGCTATTGCGGGGCCGGTGATGCCGCTGCTGTTTTCGGGTATCGACCGCAAAAAGGTGATGCTGCTGGTGCTGGGTATATTTGTTTTAGGTAATATCACGGCTGTTTTTACTGATAATTTTACACTTATGTTGTTGGCGAGGGTCGTGCCGGCAATTTTTCACCCTGTTTATTGTTCGCTGGCTTTTTCAGTTGCGGCAGCTTCCGCCAGTACTGAAGCCGCACCAAAGGCTGTAGCTAAAGTTATTGTGGGCGTATCGGCTGGGATGGTGCTGGGTGTGCCGGTCAGCAGTTTTATTGCCAGCAATTTTTCACTGACGGCGGCTATGAGCGGTTTTGCCTTAGTTAATGCAGTGGCGCTGATCGCGACCTGGTTCTTCATACCGTCGCTGCCGGTTACCGTCAGGCTTTCCTATGGGCAGCAGCTGCAGGTCTTAAAGAAACCGGATTTGTGGCTTTCTATTGCTGCCGTGGTGTTTATGAATGGCGCCGTTTTTGGCGTATTCGGGTATTTTTCCGGTTATCTTACCAGTATCACGGGTTTTTCGTGGAATGCGGTAAGCTTGATTTTACTTGTCTACGGTCTGATGAATATCGCCGGTAATTTTCTTGCCGGGCGCCTGTTGAGTTCGGGTGCCGTTGCCGAGAGGCTGGTAGTAATATTTCCAGCTGCTTTGGGTATCGTTTATGCCGCGTTTTTCTGGGGCGGTTCTTTGGCGCTGCCAATGGCTGCAATTACTCTATTGTGGGGTGTTTTGGGAGGGATGAACGCCAATATCAATCAGTATTGGATCTCTACTGCCGCGCCGGAGGCTGCGGATTTTGCCAACGGGCTTTTCCTGACCGCCGCTAATTTAGGTACGGCTTTAGGGTCGGTTGTTTGCGGCATGGTGATCGCGCGTATAGGGATGCAGTATGTGATGTGGGGCGGCATTGCTTTTCTGGTTTTATGTTGGGTAATGATTATAGCCAGAGTATATAGAAACGACGGTTATTTTTATCAGAGAAGAAATGGATATTTTTTGTAACAGCAACGGCAGAAAGTGCCGGTTTGAGCAGGAAAGTTAAAACTTTTTGTAAATTTATTCAGCAGGAAGTGAAAAAGGCAGGTTTACTACTTGACTTGAAGCGGACTTTAACCTGTATAATAAGAGCATGAAAGTTTTTGGGCGTTATGAATGTTATGTGTTATAAATTGAGACTTCGGAAGGAGACTATTGATTTTGAGTGTTATTTTGTTTATTTCCCTGATCGATTTTATTTTAAGCTCTTTGGCCTGGGTCTATTACAGTCATGCCTTTTCTTTTCTGCGCTCGACGCCGTTTATCATTTTATATGTCCTCTTGATGCTGAATACTGTTGGCAGCCGTATGCTGCCGGCAAGTCTGCCGTTGCCGCTGCTGAAGCTTTCGGCCTGGCTGAGTGGTTATTGGATCGCTTTTTTGTATTATTCACTGCTTTTGATGGTGCTGCATGGTATTGTATATAGTGTGCTGCGTATTTTATCGTTCAAGCTGCCGTTTACGCAGTTTGCCGCTGCGGGAGCAGTATTTTTAGTGATTTTTATTGCCTGGGGCAGCTGGCGGGCGTTCAGCCCGGTGGTGCGCACGGAAAACGTTGTCAGTGCGAAGCTGCCGCCGGAGGCGCGGTATAAAATAGTGCTGGTCAGTGATATTCATTTGGGGCGCGAGCTTGGCTATGAGTACAGTAAGGGGCTGGTACAGCTGATAAATGCGCAGCAGCCTGATCTGGTGCTGATCGCCGGCGATATTATGGATGAACGTCTGCGGTATATCATCGATGAAAATTCGCTGGCGCCGTTAAAAGAATTACGGGCGCCGCTGGGCGTATATGGGGCGTTTGGCAATCATGATTATCTTGACCGTCCTAACGAGCTGCGGGCACTGCTGGCGGCTAATAATGTCAGGATACTGACTGATGAAAGCACGCTGGCTGACGGTAATTTGAAAATCACGGGTCTGCATGATTATCGTGTTTCAGCAAGTACGGTGCCGCTGCAGAATTTGAGCAGTAATAATGCTGGATATTACAGTATCCTGATCGATCATCAGCCGCGGCGCATGGACGCTGCGGCGGCAGCGGGCTACGATATGTATCTGGCAGGACATACCCATACCGGGCAGATGTTCCCTAACAGGATGGTGACGCAGCGGATGTATAAGCTGGATTACGGTTTGGAGCAGTTTGGTGATCTGACTGCGATCGTCAGCAATGGTTATGGCTTTTGGGGGCCGCCGGTGCGGACGGAGCTGAAACCGGAAATAGTAGTGATAAATCTGCAGGGTAAATAAATAAAAACCTTCGGCTCAGCCGAAGGTTTTTATTATGTGTATTTTAGAGTATTTCTTCACGTACCAGCTGATTGATCATTTTTTGCTTGCCCAGTACCCACAGCAGATCGCCTTTTTCAAAGACCAGCGAAACGTTGGGATTGGTCATGGTATAGCTGCCGCGTTCCAGACCGATGACGAGGCAGTACCAGTCATCACGGATATTAGTGTCCTTGAGCGATTTGCCCAGGATGGGTGAGTGTTTATCGATCGTGATGGCACAGGATAAGAAAGCGGAAACGTTTTCTTTGTCATTATCTTCGCGCAGCATAAATTCACGCAGGGTGATAGGTTCTTCGATCAGGTTCATGCACAGCCGCTGGGTATTGATGGCTGTGTCAAACAGCTTGAATTGAGAATCCGTGCCGATCATCAGCAGAGTAGAATCTTTTTGCAGGATGTGGTGGCCGCCCGGCATATCGACGACTTCTTCCGGTGTCGTTATTTGCAGGATATTGCAGCCGTAAAGCTCGCGGAAGGCAAGCTGGATCAGCGTCTGGCCGATCATGGGCGAGTCTTCGCAGATCTTGTAACGTGCCAGCTGCAGTTCCTGGTCGAACCAGCCGTAAAGATGTTCTTCGCCTGCTTCTGCCAGAGCTTCACGGTGTTTGAGCATATGCCGTTCGTTCAGGTTGACCAGAAAGCGCGATTCCATCCGCAGATATTCACCCATCAGCCAGTCGGAGGACGAGATGAAATAGGCTGCGCCTGCTGTTGCCAGTGCGGCCAGCAGCGATTGCAGGCCCAGCAGCTTGGCAAAAACAAAGTAGAGGAAGGCTGCCGCGATGAGGATCTTTAAAAATAACAGCAGCGTCAGCGGGATATGGTTGGAACGTTTCTTGAACCACAGCGTCGAGAAAAGTTCCGGGTGATTGGTTTTATTGACCAGTACTGCCCGCAGGAACGGCGCCATAACTATCAGCGTCAGCAGCGCTGTCAGCAGATTGCTGTAGGGGGCAGTCATTTTCCCGGACAGGTAGGGCTGCAGGTAGTAGTAAGAGCCCAGGGCAACGGCAGAGAGCATGGTAGTAAAAATCAGGATGCGGATAAAATATTCACGCAGGAAATCACGCCAGTCGCTGTCTTTGCCGTCGTTATCAGGATTGGCTTCCGTATAGCGGTCCAGCCATTCCAGGGTTTTATCGGGCAGCGATTTTTTAACGAACTGGTAGGCCGGTTCTGCTGCCATGACGAAGAAGGGAGTGGTGAAGGTAGTGGTTACGGAAACAGCGACGATGATCGGATAGAGAAAGTCGCTGATAACGCCGAGGCTCATACCCAGAGATGCTATGATGAAGGAAAATTCACCGATCTGCGCCAGGCTGAAGCCGCAGTGCATGGAAGTGTTGAGGTTTTGACCGGAAAGCAGTACGCCGGCGCCGGAAAGCAGCAGCTTGCCGACCAGTGTAACAAGAATAAGTACGATGATGGGTACTGCGTATTCCAGCAGCAGGGCCGGGTCAACAAGCATACCGACTGAGACGAAAAAGACGGCGCCAAACAAGTCTTTGACCGGTTTGACAAGGTGTTCTATCTTTTCGGCACTGGGAGCTTCGGCGATCAGAGAACCCATGATAAAGGCGCCTAAAGCGGCCGAGAAGCCCATGTGAGTAGCCAGAACGACCATGCCCAGGCACAGACCTATGGAGGCTACCAGTAAAGTTTCATCGTTCATCAGGCGTTCAGCCCGTTTAAAGAAGGTCGGTACCAGATACATACCGAGGACAAACCATAAGACCAGGAAAAACAGCAGCCGCATGACGCTTTCAACAAGTTCGAGTGTGGAAATATCAGCGCTGGCAGCGGCTAAAGTGGAAAGCAGCACCATCATGATAATGCCGACGATGTCCTCAACGATCAGAATACCAAAAACCATTTCTGTAAAACGCTGGCCTTTGAGTTTGAGGTCTTCAAAGGCTTTGATGATGATAGTAGTCGACGACATGGCCAGCATACCGCCCAGAAACAGGCTGTCCATATGATCCCAGCCCAGCAGATGACCGGTAAAATAGCCAATGACAAGCATGCCGCCTATTTCAACGAAGGTGGCGATGAAGGCTGTACTGCCCACACTTTTGAGCTTGTAAAAACTGAATTCCAGACCCAGGGCAAATAAAAGAAAAATAACGCCTATTTCAGACCAGGCGTTGATATTGGCAGTGTCTGATACAGTGGGAAAAAAGTTGAAATGAGGGCCGGTAATGAAGCCGGCAATAATGTAGCCAAGTACTAAAGGCTGATTTAGTTTTTTGAACAGGATCGTCGTGATACCCGCAACTAAAAGGATCATCGCCAAATCAGCGACTATCGGCGGTAAATGAGCCATAGGCAGTCACCTTCTTTCATAGATTTATTATACGTAGACCATTTATGCAAACCTTTGCGGACAAATTTAACAAAATGTTGTATAATATTAAAGCTGTATCTTAAATAATCTTTACTATAATATTATACAATATTTCCGGTGACAAAAAAGTGAATTTTAATACAAAATTTGCATATGGAGGGTTTAATTATGTACAAAAATCTAGTGCTTGTAGATGGTGAGATCATGCCGGCAGAGGAAGCGGCGGTTTCAGTCCACGACAGGGGCCACCAGTTTGGCGACGGCGTGTTTGAAATAGTGCCTGTTTACAATGGCCGTTGTTTTGCTTTATTGCCGCATATGGATAATTTATTCGAATCTGTCATTAAAGTCAAAATACCTGCCGTTTACACGATCGAAGAACTGATTGAATTTCATGAAGCCCTGATCGCTGCAAGCGGTATTGAAAATGGCGAGATCTATACACAGATCACCCGCGGTACTGCCGATTACGGTCTGGCTTTTCCGGAAATGTCGGTACCGCAGCTGACAATGACGATCGTGGAAACTGACCGTACGGCATTAGCGGCCAAACGTGAGAGCGGCGTCAATATCATTACGACCGAGGATAATCGCTGGCAGCTTTGCAACGTCAACACCCTGAACAGGCTGCCCGAGGTTTTGGCAAGGCAGAAAGCACGTGAAAGCAATGCTTTTGATACGCTTTTTATTCGCGAGAACGGTAAGATCACCGAGAGTACTGAAAGCAGTTTTATGGTGATCAAAGATGAAATGATCTGGACGCATCCAGATAATAATCTGGTCCATAAAAATATCACCCGCCGGCTGATCAAAGAACGTCTGGCGCCTGATCTGGAGATGCAGGTTATTGAAAAAGCGTTTGATATGGATTTTGTTTTAAAAGCTGAAGAAGCATTTTTATGCGGTCCGCGCTGTGAAATCATGCCGGTGACAAAAATCGACCGCAAATTTATCGGCAGCGGCGTAGGCAAGATAGTACCGCAGCTGCAGGCTGCGTTCAAAGCTTTTGTAGAACGCGAATGCCCGGCAAAATAGGAGAGCGTAATGGAAAATAATAATTGGGTAAGAGGCGCGATGCTGCTGGCCGTTGGTCTGGTGCTGCAGGCTTTGCGTTTAGTGATCCCCATGCCGCCGATGTGGACGGTTTTTATTGTTGGGACCTTAGTGAATATGGTATTGGTGCTTGCTGCCCGTACGGTTGGTTTATGGCCTTCGGTGATGATCGCCGTGCTGTTGCCTGTAATGGCATATTTCCAGGGGCAGCTGCCGCTGCCGTTTTTGATCCCGGTAGTTGCTGTCGGGAATCTGGTGATGGTGTATCTGTGCGCCCGTTTCTGGGGCAAGGGGATCATCATCGCGGCGCCGCTTTTTAAAACGTTTATTTTATATTGCAGCAGCCTGTTTGTTCTGTGGCTGGTGGCAGTGCCGGAAAAGCTGTCGCTGTTTATTTTGTTTATCATGGGCTGGCCGCAGATGATCACAGGTATTTTGGGCCTTGTACTGGCATATAAGCTGCATAAACGTATTTTCCCTGACAGTGCTGTCTGAAAACAGGAGCAGGTTTGGGAGAACTGATTTTTGAGTGCTGAAAAACAGTGGCTGGCCGCAGTGATTTGCTGTTTGTGGTTCTTTAAAAAAGTTTGAAGAAACGCTTGACAATTATATGCAGATACGGTATTATTGTTATTGTTCCGTTGCGGAACATTGAGTCGCCGAAGTGGCGGAATTGGCAGACGCACTTGACTCAAAATCAAGCGTGGTTACCCCACGTGCCGGTTCGAGTCCGGCCTTCGGCACCATATTACAAAAAGAAACACTCCAGTTGAAACTGGAGTGTTATTTTTTTGCTGTTTATAATTGGTATTGGCTGTGCGAAAGAAAATGAAGAAAATGGTTCCATTATAAAGTTATTTTAAGAATAACTTAATTTGGAAGCGATGCCCAGACAGATAAGGAACGCAATAAAATAAATGATTGCTGCCTTGCGCCTGGTTTTAGGTTCAAGTACACTAAGCGGCAGCACCCAGTGCGGTTTTACTAAGCCGATGCCTAATAAAATCAAAGACAGGGCTGTGAATGTGAAAAAGATCGTATCCATTCCATCATCTCCTTCTAAAAAGATATTATGATAATAGAGAAAAATCTTGTGTGGCGAGTGACTGGAGTACGGTTTTAAATATGAGGAAATTTTAATAATACCCCTTCCTCACTATTAGAATATCACGTTTGGGCAAGACAAACAAGGGTGCGGACAGTTAACTGCGGAGTTTTCTTGATCATGGAAAATTTTCAAAGAAATTTTATGAGATAACAGTTTGATTTATTAAGAAGAATCAGCTGAAATAGTCATTTTGGATATAAAATTTTTGAAAAATTAATTTAATTAAAGTGTTTTAGTATAGAATTAGTGGTATATTGAGTATAGATAAAAAGCCTTGGGTAAGGGCGTTTTTGATTATGATGAAAGGGGCAGATAAGATGAAAGAGAAAGAGCTGCTGAAATTAGGATATAAAAAATATGAAGGAGAAACGTACGACGTTTATTTTAATAAAGACATCTGCAAGCATTCCGGCAATTGCGTCAAATCCAATCATACGGTATTTCAATTAAAACGTAAACCCTGGGTACTGCCTGTGGCAACAGAACAGGAGTCTGCTCTAAGAGCGATCAAGGGCTGTCCTTCGGGGGCGCTGAAATATAAATTGAAAGATTCTGATGAGATCGAGCCCTAACAGGAAAGGATGAATAAAAATGTTTGAATACAGACTTGATGAAGCTAACAGCAGATTTGCGGTATTTCATGAAAATAAAGAAATTGGCGAGATTTCTTTTGTCAAAACAGGTGAGCATCTTTTGATCATTGATCATACCTATGTAGATGAAAAATGGAAGGGACACGCGATTGGCAACGCGCTGGTGCAGAAGGTTGTAGATTTTGCCATTGCCGAAAACAGAAAGATCATTCCGTTATGTCCTTTCGCTAAGAAGGTATTTGACAGAACACCTGAATACGAAGCAGTATATTCCAGATAGAAGTAATTTATGATTTAGAACTGATGCCGGCAGCTTGGCAATAAACTGCCGGCTTTTTTGTCTGCTCAGGGGTCTGTTATTTTTTATGTAAAATTTATATGTTATAATCAAAATAAGTGCTAAAGGATAATTATGCAAATACAGGCAAGGAGGATCGGAGATGGTCAATAAGGTATTAGAGCAGCTGGATAAGGAAGAGCTGATCAAACTGATTGAGATTTATTCTAAAAGCTGGCTGGCTATGGATGGCGTCTGGTTTCAGTCAGTAGAAAGAAAGTTTGGTATGGCAGAGGCGATGGAGCATGACTGCAATATTTGGGAAGTTTTTACAAAAATTGAGGCACAAAAAATAAAGGAGTTTTTAAATTTGCCGCCAAGACCTGGTATCGAAGGGTTGAAAAAGGCTTTGCAGCTGCGTTTATATGCCAATATCAATGAAGATGAGATAATCGTTGACGGCCAGACTTTGATTTACAGGACCATGGACTGCAGAGTGCAGAACGCCAGAAAGCGTAAGGGCATGGAATTTCATCCCTGCAGGCCTGTGGGTGTTATCGAGTATACAGGCTTTGCTAAGGTGATCGACGATCGTTTTGAGTGTGAAGCGCTTAGCTGTTATCCTGAAATAACAGATGCATCCTGTAATTGTGCCTGGAAATTTATATTGAAGGACGAGCAGTGATCGTATATGAAGTTTAAACAGGGATTTTGTAAATAATCTACTGCTTCAGGAGGAACTGTGGTCCTATCATTTTAAATTAGGGCAGAGTATAATTAAAGCAGATCAAAGAAATGAAAGAGGGTAGAGCAAATGGATCTTTCCGTTTTGTACAAACTCACATATGGGATGTATGCCATTGGTACGCTTGACGGCACAAGGCCTGCCGGCTGTATAGTCAATACCGTGATCCAGGTGACAAGCGAGCGTCCGATCGTTGCGGTGAGTATGAATAAAAATAATTTTACATATGAAGCGATAAAAAAGAGCGGCCGGTTCAGTATTTCCATTTTATCTGAGGCGGTGGACCGTAATGTTATTGCAGAGCTGGGCTTTGCCTGCGGCCGGGAGATCGATAAATTCTGCGGTAAAAATTTTGCCTGCGGGATTTTGGACGGCCTGCCGATAGTCAAAGAGCATGCCTGCGGGTATATGATCTGCGAAGTGATCGCCATACATGATGCTGAGACGCATTGCGTGATCATGGCACGGCTGACTGATACTTTAGCCGGTGCTGATGAAAGCCCCATGACCTATGAATACTATCATAAAGTTGTTAAGGGTAAAGCTCCGAAAAATGCTCCGACTTATCAGGAGGAGGCTCCGCAGGCGGAAAAGCCGGATAAAATACGTTATATTTGCGAAGTATGCGGGTATATTTATGAAGGCGATATTACCAAAGAGCCGGATGATTATGTTTGTCCGATCTGTAAACAGCCCAAAAGCCGTTTTAAAAAAATGTAAAATATAAAGAAAAGCAAAAATCCGCCGGTTTCGGCGGATTTTTGCTTTATCTAAAACTTTATAGACGGAAATCACGTTCTCCGTTTTCAATGTCTGCTAAATGCTGCAGAACAAGTTCTTGTACTTTGGGGTTGGGGATATTGCTCAGTTCTGCCTGAATAAGTTTTTCACCCAGAGCTTTGGTATGAGGTTCGGCGTAGTCCGTCAGATATTCTTTGAGTGTCATGAGGGCATTTGGATGACAGCAGTTTTGGATCTGTCCGCTTTTGCACAGGCTCATGAAGCGGTCGCCAGTGCGTCCCTGGCGGTAGCAGGCAGTGCAGAAGCTGGGCAGGTAGCCGATTTCCATGAGCCAGGCCACTACTTCGTCCAGGCTGCGGGTGTCGCTGACGTCGAATTGGGCAGAGTTCTCGGCTGCCGGTTCAGGAGTGGCGTAACCGCCGACACTGGTACGTGAGCCGCCGCTGATTTGAGAAATACCAAGATGCAGAACGCGTTCGCGTGATTTCTGACTTTCACGGGTAGAAACGATCATACCTGTGTAGGGCACAGAGATCCTGATGCAGGCTACAAGTTTGGCAAAAATATCGTCGTTGATACTGTTGTTGAAGGCCTCAGGGTCAATATCATCAGCCGGGCAGATCCGCGGGACGCTGATCGTATGCGGGCCGACTCCGTGTACTGCTTCCAGATGCTCGGCATGCATTAACAGGCCGGTAAATTCATAACGGTAAAGCTCCAGCCCGAAAAGCACGCCCAGACCTACATCGTCGATGCCGCCCTGCATAGCTCTGTCCATGGCTTCCGTATGGTAGGCATAGTTGCTTTTTGGGCCGGTAGGATGCAGGCGTTCGTAGCTTTCTTTGTGGTAGGTTTCCTGAAAAAGTATATACGTGCCGATGCCGGCTTCGTGCAGCTTACGATAGTTTTCGACGCTGGTGGCGGCAATATTGACGTTGACGCGGCGAATAGCGCCGTTTTTGTGCTTGATGCTGTAAATTGTCCTGATACTTTCCAAGATATAATCAAGTGGATTATTAACAGGGTCTTCGCCGGCTTCCAAAGCCAGGCGTTTATGCCCCATATCCTGCAGCGCGATGACTTCGCTGCGGATTTCGTCCTGTGTGAGTTTTTTGCGGGTGATGTTTTTATTGACGCTGTGATAAGGACAATAAACGCAGCCGTTGATGCAATAATTTGAAAGATACAGCGGTGCGAACATGACGATGCGGTTACCGTAAAAATCTTTTTTGATCTGTTCGGCCAAGGCAAAAATTTCCTGATTTTTGTCCTCCAGCTCACAGTCTAAAAGTACGGCGGCCTCACGGTGTGAAAGACCCTTGCGTTCCTTTGCTTTAGCGATAATGCTGTCGATAAGCGCGGCATTATTTTTGTTGGCTGAGGCATAGGCAAGAGTGTCCAGGATTTCATCATGGGCGATGAATTCGCTGGCTTGCATTGATTTGACATTATACATTTGTCGACCTTCTTTCTTTCGGGGCAGGAATCCTTTCCCGTCAGTGATTTCCCTTATATATTATCAATCTTTAAAGGGCTGTTCCTGCGGAGCCTTTGCGTATAAAGCCTTGACGCTGACTCCTTTGAGCATACCTATTTTGCCGGAAAGCGTACTGATGACATCTGCCGGGGCGTCGAGAACGATACTGATAATGTTGATGCCTTTTTGTTTATAGGGCAGGCCCATACGCCCGATGATATATTCGTTGTGTGTATGCAGTAATATGTTAAGCTGTTCAACTGCGGCAGTATTTTCAACGATGATTCCCAGTAAGACGACACGCGTCTGCATATAAGCACCTGCTTTCACGACAAAATTATTGATTTATATTAGTATTATATCATAAAATATCTGTGGTTATTATCAATAGAATGGCATGGCGCAGTTAGAAGATAAAAAAAATTTGCTGAAATCAACACAAAAATGATAAAAGTGCTATAATATATGAAGCAAGATAAAAGTAACGCTGTCAAAAAGTTACAAAAATCGTTGCTCTAATTATTTTATTACAGATCGTGAGATCAAAGAGATGTTAAAAAAATTTGCAGGTCGGCTGCTGTCAACAGCTAAAACAGTGCTGCAGTCAGTGATATCATGGCGGAAGCTGACGCAGTCAGAACAGGGCGTTATTTGAGCAGCAGGCCAGACCGTTATGATTTAAGAGTTCTAAATTTTTTGTAACTGTTGTAAATCATGCACAGGTGCTTTAGACATATGTTTTTTATAATTTGGCATCAAGTGCTGCATAAGGTTATTTTGGTAAATAAAAAAGTGACCGTCAATGAGAGCCGAACCCTCTCGTTGACGGTCAAATGATTGAAAAAGATTAATAAAGGAAGACTAATGTCCCAAGCAAATGTCTCGTTTGCTTTGACTGCATTATAACAATAATAAAAGATAAATGTTGTTGCTGAGGCAACACACGTAAATTTAAAAAATAATATCAGAATAAAGTAATTAAAGTAAGTTTGAATACAGAAGATGTTCGATTTATAATATAGATATATCAAGGGCATATTAAATAGGAAGAAACTTATTTATTTTATTTAGATGATTGAGAGTATTAAAGAAGGAGGACAGCTATGAAAGCGGCAATGCAGAATCTTTTAAGTCTCCCCTTGTTCAAAGGGTTAGCCAGCGACGAATTAGATACCATTCTTGGTAAAGTAAATGCCCTTGTTAAGCATTTTGAAAAATCGGACTATATTTATTTAGCCGGAGATGCTGTTGAAAGTATTGGCATTGTTGTAGCCGGCACTGTGCAGATGATCAAGGAAGATATTATGGGCGAGAAGTCCATTATCACGACTATGGGGTCAGGCTCAATTTTTGCTGAAAACTTCCTGGGAAACGACAAACAGGAGGAGAAGACCAATGTAAGCTACTTTGCAGCCAGCGACAGCGAGGTCTTGATGGTCCCCTTCGGTAAGGTGCTGAGTGATCTAAGCAATAATGATCCTTGCCGTAATAAATTGCTGACGAATATGATTGCTATTTTGGCCAGCAATAATGCACAGTTGATTGAAAAAACAGAGATCTTATGTAAAAAGACCCTGCGCGGAAAGATCATGACTTATCTGGAGCAGGAGGCGAAACGTAACGGTTCCACTGAATTTGAGATACCTTTTAACAGAACGGATATGGCTAATTATCTTGTTGCAGACCGCAGTGCTTTGACTCGTGAGTTAGCCAGAATGAAAGAATGCGGATTGATTGATTTTGAAAAGAGAAATTTTAAAATTTTGAAGTTTGAGTAGTTTGAACGCACTTATAATTTAACAAAACATTATTAATTTATTAAGAGACCGTTAAAAAGCCGGGACCATGCATGGTTCCGGCTTTTGCACTGTTTATTACAAATTTTGAAATATAGTGTTGCCGGGGCAACATCATTTTGCATTAGCCATTGCTATAATGTAAATTAATAAAGGGATTATCAAACTTGTAATTCCTTTGCGATCTTTATATGTTGTCCGTTTGTTCGAACAGCATATAGAAAATTTAAAAAGGAGGAATTTATTATGTCCCAAGCAGTAAAATGTTTAATTCTGTTGGCTGTGATTGCATTGCTCTTTGTTACTGAACTTATCCCTCTCGCAGTCACCGCTACTGCCGGTGCTATCGCATGTGGTCTGTTAGGCTTTATCCCGGCAAAAACCGTTTTCTCAGGTCTTTCTAATTCTACGGTAGTTTTGTTTGCTGGTATGTTTATCGTAGGCGCTGCAATGTTCTATACTGGTTTGGCCCAAAAAATCGGTAATACTGTAGTTCATTTCTGCGGTTCTGGTGAAAACAGCCTGATGTTTGGTTTAATGCTTGTAGGTACGTTGTTATCTTCGGTACTTTCCAACACTGGTACTGCAGCCTGCCTGCTGCCGGTTGCTTTAGGTATCTGCGCTGCTGCAAAGATCCCTGCTTCCCGTCAATTGATGCCTTTGGCATTCGCTTGCGGTTGGGGCGGTATCATCACAATGGTAGGCACACCGCCTAACATTATTGCTACCGGTGCTTTGACTGCTGCTGGTCTTGAAGGTTTCGGTTTCTTTGAATTTGCATGGATCGGTATTCCTGTATCTATCGCAGGTATGCTCTACATGATGTTCATTGGTAAACATTTACTCCCGAAAGTTGAGTTAGATGCTGATCAGGAAATCGAGCAGGAAGTTGAAGCTACTACTACTTCTTCTTCGAAACAAATTATTTCCGGTCTTATCCTGTTGTGTGTTGTTGTTGTAATGGCTTTGAATATCAAAGGCGTTACTTTGGAAATGGCTGCTATCATCGGTGCATTGGTTTGCGTACTGACTGGCTGCCTGACTGAAAAACAAGCTTATGCTTCTATCGACTGGGTAACCATCTTCCTGTTCGCAGGTATGATGCCTGTATCCACTGCAATGGATAAAACCGGCGCAGGTAAATTGATTGCTGAATGGACTGTTGGTCTGATGGGCGGTTCTCCGTCTCCGTTAGTAGTTACCGCAGTATTGTTCATTCTGTCTTGCGGCCTGACCCAATTTATGTCCAACACTGCATCTGCAGCTCTGCTGTGCCCGATCGGTGTTGCTATCTCCAAACAATTGGGCGCTGACCCGAAAGCAGTATTGATGGCAATCGCAGTTGCAGCATCCTGTGCATTTGCAACTCCGGTAGGTACGCCTCCGAATACTTTGGTACTTGGCCCTGGCGGTTACAAATTCATGGACTATGTTAAAGCAGGTGTCGGTCTCGTTATCGTATCCTTCGTAGTATCCCTGGTTGTAATTCCTATCGTATGGCCTTTCTTCCCTGGCAAATAAGCTGGGAGCTTTAAGTATAAGATTTTTCACTAAAAACCTGTCGATTTTATCGGCAGGTTTTTGTTTTTATGTCAACTTTACTTTTTCTTGCTATAATATAAATATACTTTCTTAAATAATGGAGTTGTAGAAATGAAAATAAAACCGGAAGAAGCGATCCAGATACAAGGGCCTTATGGCGAGATCCAGGGGATATTGACGCCCTGTATCGAAGAAAATACCACCGCACCGGTGCTGATTCTGGCACATGGGTTTCGCGGTTCAATGGAAGGCGGCGGTAGAGCTGTCATTTTAGCTGAAATGGCGGCCGAATGCTGTAATGTTATCCGTTTTAATTTTAATGGCAGCCAGATCCTTTCAAAACAGATTGCAGAAATTGAAGCGGTGCTTGATTATGTGCGCCTTAATTTTTCGGGCAGTAAAATATTTTTGCTGGGGCGCAGCCTGGGTGGTGCAGCGGCATTGGTTGCAGCTGCAAGTGCTGCTGATATTGCAGGTCTGGTATTATGGGCGACTCCGAACGATTTGCAGGCGACCTTTAGAAAGGCTCTTGGTGATGAAAGCTACGATGCTTTACTTGCAGGCCAGACGTTGTATTTAAACGACGAACGGGGAGAGCTGGCTTTAACGCCTGATTTTCTGACAGATTTTGCCAGGTATGATCTGCAAGTCCTTTTGCGTAACTGGCGGAAGCGGCCTTTGCTGATCCTGCATGGGGAAAAAGACGAAACTGTAACTGTAGAGCAGGCGCGGTTGTCCTTTGCACTGGCTGGAATCCCCAAAAAGCTGGTGCTTATCAACGGCGGCGACCACAGCTTTACTAATCATGGGAATAAAGCGGCGGCAGAGGTGGTCGCTTGGCTGAAAGACAGGCTGGGATGAGGATACTGTCATATTTTCGAGCCTAGTGAGAATACATGCCCTTGTGGTATCGTTTGGGTGCTTAATGAGGTCTTTACGAATTTAGCACACATACATACCCTTGTGGTATAATATTAATAGCTATAAACAGGAGGATATGATTTTGAAAAAATTATTGATATTATGCTTAGTGATTTTCTGCAGCTTCAGTGTGATTGCCTGCGGCAGTGAAACTAAAAATGAGCCTGCTGCGGCACCGCTGAAGCCGGCAACTGCTGTTTTTGAAACCTCTATGGGCACTTTTGAAGTTAAATTGGCAACTGATCTGGCGCCTAAAACCTGTGAGAATTTTATCGAGCTGGCTAAAAAAGGTTTTTATAATGGCGTTACTTTTCATCGTGTCATTGATAATTTTATGATCCAGGGCGGTGATCCTACCGGAACAGGTACAGGCGGCCCGGGTTATACTATCAAAGACGAATTCAGCAGTAAGCTGACGCATGAAGGCGCAGGTATTCTTTCGATGGCCAATGCCGGGCCGAATACGGGCGGCAGTCAGTTTTTTATCACTCTGCGTGCCTGTCCCTGGCTGGACGGTAAGCACGCTGTGTTTGGCAAAGTCACTAAAGGCATGAATGTTGTTTATAAAATCGGCAAAGTACAGACTGACGGCAATGATAAGCCGCTTGAGCCGGTAACGATCAAAACTATTGTTATTAAAGAGGGGTAACGCAGGAAAGGAGCACGAATTTGTCCTTTTTACAGAGTGAACGGATCATTGAAGTACAGGACCAACAGGAAATGGTGGGCATTTTAGGCCGTAACGACGAGCTGCTGCGTGTGATCAAGGAGCATTATGACAGCGTTATCGTTGCGCGCGGCAACGTGATCGTTTTCAGCGGCGAAGATAACGAAGTGGGGCAGATCGAAACGCTGTTCAAGGAACTGCTCTTTTTGTACCGCCAGGGAATGCCGCTGACGACGCACGATGTAAGATACAGTATACGCATGATCGCGGAAGGGCGGCTGGAAAGTCTGCACCGCATGTATGCCGATACGATAATCGTTACGAACCGCGGCCGCCAGATCAAAGCAAAGACACTGGGCCAGTGGGAATATGTCGAAACCATTAAACGCAGTAATGTTACTATCGGTATCGGTCCTGCCGGTACGGGCAAAACATATCTGGCGGTCGCTTTAGCGGTGAAAGCGCTGAAAAATAAAGAGGTCGAACGGATCGTTTTGACGCGCCCTGCTGTTGAAGCGGGAGAAAAACTCGGCTTTTTGCCGGGGGATATGCAGGACAAGGTAGATCCTTATCTGCGTCCGCTGTATGATGCGTTATACGATATGCTGGGCAGCGAAACTTTTCAGAAGTATGTTGCCAGAGGGACGATCGAGGTTGCGCCTTTGGCTTATATGCGCGGACGTACTCTGAACGATTCCTTTATTATTCTTGATGAAGCGCAGAATACGACGCCGGAACAAATGAAGATGTTTTTGACGCGTTTTGGCTTTGGTTCGAAAATGGTGATCACCGGCGATATTACGCAGATAGATTTACCCAGCGGTAAAAACAGCGGCTTAAAACAGGCCGCTTACGTCTTGCAGAAAACGCCGGGCGTAGGTATTATTCGTTTTGGTGAGGCTGATGTCGTGCGTCATGAGATCGTAGCGGCTATTATCAGGGCCTATGAAAATTATGACAGCCGGCGTCAGAAACAGCGGGAGGCAGACAATGATAATAACGCTGGAAAATGACCAGGAGAAGCTGCAGATCAGTGCCGAACTGGAGCAGCTGCTGACTGATGGACTGAATGTAGTAGCGAGGCTGCACAGGCTGTCCGGTCAGACCGAAGTGGATATCACTATCGTTGATGATGAAGAAATACATATGCTGAACCGTGATTACCGTAATGTTGACAGGCCGACGGACGTGCTGTCTTTTGCGCTTGACGAAGCAGGCGAAGATGAACCGGAGCTTTTAGGCGGACCGGAAGAGCATCTTTTAGGAGATATCATTATCAGCGCCGAAACGGCCGCCAGACAGGCGGAAGAATTTGGACATGGATTGGAACGTGAAATCGTTTATTTAGCCGTACACGGCCTGCTGCATCTTCTGGGCTATGACCATATGACTGACGAGGATAAAGCAGTGATGCGTGCTAAAGAAGAAGAAGCTTTAAGGGAGATCAGGCTTTCGGAAGAATTTCTGGGGCAGTAAAAGGAGCAGCTATGGACAAGAAGTTGTTAGCAGCGGCGCTGGCTGCGCGTGAAAATGCCTATGCGCCTTATTCTAAATTTAAAGTCGGCGCGGCAGTGGAAACTGCTGACGGCCATATCTTTACGGGCTGTAATGTTGAAAATGCTTCCTATGGCCTGACTTGCTGCGCAGAACGTAATGCGGTCTTTGCCGCTATCGGCAGCGGCGCCCGCAGCTTCAAAGCCCTGTGCGTGGTTGCGGATACGGAGGAGCCGGTTGCTCCCTGCGGCGCCTGTCGTCAGGTACTGGCAGAATTTCCGTTTGAAAAAATAATTCTGGCAAATTGTAAGGGACTGACAAAGATCATGACAGTGGCAGAGCTGCTGCCGTATGGTTTTGGCCCGGAAGCTTTGGAGCTTGAAAGATAAAGTTAAGTATAAATAAAGGAGCGATTAGTATAAATAAGCAGGAAAACAAACACTATTCTGGTTTTGCGGCTATTGTTGGCCGCCCGAACGTAGGAAAATCAACGCTGACGAATGGTCTGATCGGCGAGAAGATCGCGATCATGAGCGACCGCCCGCAGACGACGCGCAATAAGATCATGTGCATTATGAATACTGACAATGCCCAGATCATGTTTTTAGATACGCCGGGTATCCATAAGCCTCAGCATAAGCTGGGACAGTATATGGTGCGTGCTGCTGAAAGCACGCTGCACGAGGTAGATGTGATCCTGTTTGTCGTGGATGTTTCAGAAAAGCGCGGCGCTGGCGAGGATTATATCCTTGAGCAGCTGCGCAAAGTGAAAACCCCGGTTATTCTGGTCGCGAATAAGATCGATAAACTGGCTGATAAAGGCAAGCTTTTCAGCATTATCGAAAGCTATACCAAAGATTTTACTTTTGCGGCAGTAGTGCCGGTATCTGCGTTGCAGGATACGGAGTTCCCGGGACTGGTAACTGAGATCACCAGGCATTTGCCGGAGGGGCCGGCTTATTTCCCTGAGGATATGATCACTGACCAGCCGGAACGGGTGATCGCTGCGGAAATGATCCGTGAAAAGGTGCTGCGCCTGACGCGTGACGAGGTGCCGCATTCCATTGCTGTAGAGATCGATGAATTCAAGGTGCGCGATAATGACGATATTTATATCCGCGCAAATATTTTTGTAGAACGTGAATCCCAAAAAGGGATCGTTATCGGCGCCAAAGGCAGCCTGCTGAAAAAAATCGGGGAACAGGCCCGCAGAGATATTGAATCTCTGCTTGGCAATAAAGTGTTTCTTGACCTATGGGTAAAAGTAAAACCTGACTGGCGCAATAAAGACAAGGCCTTGAAGCAATTTGGCTACGAAGGCTGATTTGTTGACGCAGTTTGCAGTGATATGGTATGCTTATGCCAATATCAATTTATTAAGTTTATGAAAAGTAAGGAGAGATGACCTATCGACGGCGACCCCGCTTTGACATGCTTACTGGAGCTGTCTATCGCATTATTGATCACTTTGTTGAACGGCTTTTTTGTTATGGCTGAATATTCTCTGGTCAGAATCAGAAAAAGCAGGCTGGAGGAATTGATTCAGCAGGGCAAAAGCAGAGCCGGCACAGTTTTGAAAATGAGTGAAAAGCTTGATACTTATCTGAGCGCGACTCAGCTTGGTATCACTGCTTCATCGCTGCTTTTGGGCTGGTTTGGCGGCCCGCTTCTGGCGGGAATGTTCCGTGGCTTTTTTGGTATCAGTACCGGAAGCTGGTATGATCATTCGCTGGTTTTTGCCTGTGCTTTTCTGATCATCGTTTTCCTGCATGTTGTTTTCGGCGAACTGGTGCCGCGCACTATCGCTTTGGGCAAGGTCGAGCAGGTGGCGATGGCGGTTGCTTATCCGTTGGTCTTTTTCCATTATCTTTTATATCCGCTGGTAGTGCTGTTTAACCGTATAGCCCATGCGGTATTGTGCCTGTTGGGAGTTGATCCTGTTCCTGACGAAGATATTTCACGCAGTGAAGACGAACTGCGAATGATCGTCAGCGCCAGCGAACGCGGCGGTAAGCTTGACCATATGGAAAGCCGCCTGATCGATAATGTTTTCGATTTTGCTGATCGTGTGGCGCGTGAAGTAATGGTGCCGCGGCAGGATATGATTTGCCTGTATACTGATGATACGCTGCAGGAGAATCTGCAGGCTGTGCGCGAAAGCAGGCACACGCGTTATCCTTTGTGTATGGAAGACAAAGATCATGTTTTAGGCGTTATTCACGTGCGTGATCTGATGGACCTGGATGACGGGGACGATCCTGCCTTTGATCTGCGGACGATTATGCGCAATATCGTTGTGGTTCCCGAAGGCATGTCGACAGCTAAAGTACTGCAGATGATGCAGCACAAAAGGATCCAGATCGCGGTAGTTGCCGATGAATACGGCGGCACGGCCGGACTTGTGACAATGGAAGACCTTTTGGAAGAGATCGTCGGCGATATTCAGGACGAGCATGATGAAGAAGAAACAGCAGATATTCTGCGTTTAGGTGACGACAGTTATGAATTTGACGGTCTGGTCCTGCTGGATGAGATTTCTGAACTTTTAAATATTGAATTTGACGAACCGGAGGAAGACACCATCGGCGGTTTTGTCTTTGGACTTTTAGGGCGTAAGCCTGAAGAAGGTGACAGGGTCGTCACAGATGGCTGGCGTTTTGAGGTCACTGAAGCAGAGGGCTTCAGGGTGACGAGAGTGAAAGCGACCAGACTGACTGAGGATGGTGCTGCAGCAGAAACTGATGAGTAGTACTGCGTATCAGGATGAAGTAATTATTTTGAAAGTGAAAGACTGGCAGACTGCGGATAAATACGCAGTCTGTTTTTCGCGTACCCATGGCAAAATACCCTTTCTGGCTTATGGCGCTCGTTATGCGCGCACTACCGGGGGCCGCTTGATCCAGCCTTTTGCACGGCTTGATATGCAGCTATATTCAGGCAAGCGTCTGGACAGCATGAAAAGCTGCGAGCTGATCGCGCTGCCGCAGCAAATGGACATTAAGCAGATGGCTTATGCTTCGGTGATAGCTGAAGTGACGGAAGCGCTGACCGAAGCACATGAACCGCAGGAAGAAATCTACGAATTGCTGGTAGGGGGCGTTCGGATACTTTCCAGTAATAATCCGCGGCTGGTCGCGCTGTCGGCTATCTGCAAGCTGCTTGTATTGACTGGTTTTGCGCCTGTTTATGATGCCTGCGTCAACTGTGGGAAAGCGTCTGAGGGTGATGCTTTTTTCAGTGTCGTGCAGGGCGGACTGGTTTGTGAAGCCTGTCACGGCGGCGAAGAATTGCCGTTTGGCAGCGGCGCTCAGAAATTGATGCATGAGCTGGTGGCTTTGAACTTTGACAAACCGCAGCCTTTTACTGTACGCGGCGGTGATCTGATGCAGCTGGAACAGATCCTGTACCGTTTTATCGTCTATCAGATCGATCGGCCTTTAAAAAGTTTAAGCTTTTTAGCGCAATTAGGGCTGTAAAAGCATTGACAAAGGACGCCTGATTTGATATATTTTCTTTTAAGCGATGAAAGGGATAAGTAGTTTTCTGTTTTAGCGAGCCGGGATGGTGCAAGCCGGCAGATAAGAAAACAAAAGGCACCCGGGAGCGGAAACTTTATAAACATCGAGGCGGGCCGCAGCAGCGGTCAAGCAGGGTGGAACCGCGGAGTGATTTATGTCTCCGTCCCTGTAACTTAATTGTTACAGGGACGGAGACTTTTTGTTTTTGTCGTTGTAACGAATAAAATAGGAGGCAGAACATGAATTTTCAAACAATTATTTTGAAGCTCCAGAAATTCTGGGCAGACCAGAACTGCATCATGGGCCAGCCCTATGACGTTGAAAAAGGTGCGGGCACTATGAACCCCTCTACCTTTCTGCGCGTTTTAGGACCGGAACCCTGGCGTGTGGCTTATGTAGAACCGTCCCGCCGTCCGGCTGACGGACGTTATGGTGATAACCCAAACCGGTTATTCCAGCATCATCAATATCAGGTCATTATCAAGCCGTCTCCTGATAATATCCAGGAGCTGTATCTGCAGAGCCTGACGGAGCTGGGCATCCGGCAGGAAGAACACGATATCCGTTTTGTTGAGGATAACTGGGAATCTCCGACTTTGGGAGCCTGGGGACTGGGCTGGGAGGTCTGGCTGGATGGTATGGAGATCACGCAGTTCACCTATTTCCAGCAGGTTGGCAGTATCGACGTGAAACCGGTCACGGTTGAGATCACGTATGGTCTGGAACGTCTGGCTATGTATATCCAGGGCGTCGAAAATGTTTTTGATATTGAATGGGTGGACGGAGTAACTTATGGCGACGTCTTCCATACTAACGAAGTAGAGCAGTCTTTTTATAATTTCCAGATAGCGGATACAGCGCTGTTGTTTGATCTGTTCGATAAATATGAGGCAGAGGCCAAACGCATTATCGAAGCCGGTTATATCCGTCCGGCCTACGATTATGTGCTGAAATGCTCGCATACCTTCAACCTTTTAGATTCCCGTGGCGCTATCAGCGTCAGCGAAAGAACCGCTTTCATCGGCCGTGTGCGCGCTATGGCCCGTTTATGCGCCGCTGCCTATGTTGAACAAAGGGAAAAACTTGGCTTCCCGTTATTGAAAGGGGAGAATAAATAATGGAAAAATTATTATTTGAAATCGGTACCGAAGAGATCCCCGCAAAATTTATGCCGGGCATCCTCAAACAATTACAGGAACTGGCGGCAGGCAAAATGCAGGAGCTGCGGATCCCGTTTGAGAACATCACGGTTTATGGCACACCCCGCCGCATGACTTTTATTGCCGAAGGTGTGGCAGAGACCCAGGCTGACAGTACTATCGAAGCTAAAGGACCTTCTGTCAAGATCGCTTTCGTCAGCGGCGCTCCTTCCAAAGCAGCGATAGGTTTTGCCCGCGGGCAGGGCGTAGACGTCAACGAGCTGGAAGTGCGCGGAGAATATGTCTATGCCGTAAAACATCTGGCAGGTCAGCCCGTTGCCGATTTGCTGCCGGCTTTGCTGCTTGATATTCTGGAGTCGTTGTCTTTCCCGAAAAATATGCGCTGGGCAGATTATGATTTTCGTTTCGTCCGTCCGATCCGCTGGCTGGTCGCACTGTTTGGCGACAAGGTAGTACCGGTGGAAATCACCGGCGTCAAATCCGGCAGGTATTCGCTGGGGCACCGCTTTATGCAGCAGTCCATGAAAGAAGCCGTAGAGAATAAAGGCCTGCTGAGTGCGGCTCTCAATAAAGTCGGCAATGTCGTGCATTCTGCCGTTATGGGGATGCAGGGCGCTGTGGAAATACCCAATGCCGACGCGTATGTGCAGGCACTGGCTGATAACTTCGTGATGGTCGATCAGGATGCCCGTCGTGAATTGATTCGCCAGCAGGTTACCGAACTGGCAGCCGCCGAAGGCGGCATTGCTGAAATCGACGAGGATCTGCTGGAAGAGGTCAATTATCTCGTTGAGTATCCGACGGCTCTGTGCGGAAAATTTGAAGAAAAATTCCTGTCCCTGCCGAAGGAAGCCATTATTACCCCCATGCGTGAACATCAACGCTATTTCCCGGTAGTTGACGCCGAAGGCAGACTGCTGAATAAATTTATTACTGTCCGCAATGGCGGCAAAGAATTTTTGGATGTGGTTGCCCACGGCAATGAACGTGTTTTGCGCGCCCGTCTCAGCGACGCTGAATTCTTCTTTAATGAAGACCGTAAAATCAAACTGGAAGACCGTCTGGAAAAACTTAAAACAGTTTCCTTCCAGGAAGGCTTGGGCAATATGTATGATAAGAGCGAGCGTTTGGCCAAACTGGCTGAAATGGTCAAGTTTGCCATCAATGTCAAAGTTGACGATGCTAATCTCAAACGTACTGCGCTGCTTGCCAAAACCGACCTTGTGGCCGGGATGGTTGTTGAGTTTACCGAGCTTCAGGGCGTTATGGGGCGTGAATATGCCAAATTGGACGGCGAGCCTGCCGAGGTTGCAGCAGGTATCTACGAACATTATCTGCCGCGTTTTGCCGGCGACGAGCTGCCGCAGGGGACTATCGGCCGTCTTGTCGGTATCAGCGATAAACTGGATAATATCGTTGCTACCTTCAGCCGCGGGCTTGCACCGACAGGATCGCAGGACCCCTATGCCCTGCGCCGTCAGGCTCTGGGCATCATCAATATCCTGATCAGCAGCAACTATCATCTGCCTCTGATCAAAATTCTGGCAGGCGCTCTCTATCTGCTCAATATCAAACCGGAAGATACCGGTAAACTGATCCCGCAGATTTTGGAGTTCTTTAAATTACGGTTGAAGAATCTGATGATCGAGCAGGGTATCCGTTATGATGTTGTTGACGCTGTTTTTGCCGATGAACGTAACGATGATCTGGTTGATATTTATGCCCGCTGCCAGGCTCTGAACGCATATGTGGCTTTACCGGAAGCCGAAGCTGTTATTCAGGCTTCGATCCGTGTCTGTAATCTCTGCAAAAAAATCGATACGGAGGTTGCTATCAGCAGCGCGCTGTTTGCCGACCCGGCAGAGCAGGAGCTGCATGACGTGTTGATCCGTCTTAACAAAGAGCTGATCCCCGACATTGTGACTTACAACTACGCTGCGGCTTTGAAGCTTGCCGAGCAGGTAGTTGAGCCTGTCAATAAATTCTTTGACAGCGTTATGGTCATGGATGAAAATGTTGCTGTTAAAAATAACCGTCTGGCGCTTCTTGAGCAGGCGAAAGAGGTTACTAATGCTGTGGGCGATTTGAGCTGCATCGTTTTATAAGCGTCTCTTTTATCCCATCTACTTTGTCAAACGCAGATTAACGGCGTCTTGTGTACACTTAGTACACGGCGCCACCGTTAATCTGCGTTTTTCGCGTATCCGGGACAAAATAAACGCTTATTTGTTTAGTACGCGGCGTGTCTGTAATCGGGGGCCTTTCGCGTAGCTGCGGCAAACTGCACGATTTTGTTTTGCTGCTTTTTAGGTCGGTGATGTTGATTTTACTTTTTTCTGGACATTATTTAGTGTATACTAATATATATACTTTGTTTTTCGGTGGCGAAGATAGTATTTGAACAGCAGAGGAGGGAAGCGCTTAAAATAAGCCGGTTTTGTAAAATTTAACACAAAAAGTTAAAAAACGCTGAAAAAAGTCCTTGAATGTGGTGTACAAATATGATATAGTATACACTATATTAAGGGCGCGGCCCAAAAAGTATAATATAAAGGAGTGCTACGATCATGAAAAAAGAAGAACAGTTTCTTCTCTGGTTTGAGCAATTAGAAAGAAAAGACGTTGACATCGTTGGCGGCAAATCCTCTTCCCTTGGTGAAATGACTGCCAAGACGGATGTTCCGGTTCCCTATGGTTTTGCTACCACGGCTTACGCTTATAGATACTTTATTAAAGAAAGCGGTCTTGAAGAAAAGATGCGCACGATTCTGGCTGAACTGACTGATGTTGAAAACAGCGCTTTGCTGCGTGATGTCAGCGCTCGTCTGCGTGAAGCGATCATGGCAGAAAAAATGCCGCAGGACCTGCAGGACGCTATTGGCGCCGCTTATGTGGAACTGGGCAAAAGAGTAGGCGAAGAAAACCCGTACGTTGCCGTTCGCTCCAGTGCTACTGCCGAAGATTTACCTGATGCCAGCTTTGCTGGCCAGCAGGATACCTATCTGAACGTACAGGGTGCGGAGACTATCATTGCCAAAGTAAAGGAATGCTACGCTTCCTGCTTTACTGACCGTGCCGTTTATTACCGTGAAAAACAGGGCTTCGATCATATCGAAGTTGCTTTGAGCGCTGTTGTGCAAATGATGGTATTCTCTAAATCTGCGGGTGTCATGTTCACCGTTAATGTTGCTACCGGCGACGATAACAACATTTTGATCGAGGCAGCCTTTGGACTGGGCGAATATGTTGTTCAGGGTACTGTCACTCCCGATAATTATACTGTTTCCAAACATGACCATAAAATCATCGACCGCTGCGTAAATGAGCAGGACGTTATGCTGGTACGTAAAAAAGGCGGCGACTGCGAAGAAGTTCAGGTTCCTGAAGAACTGCGCAAAGTGCAGACCTTGACTGACGAGCAGATTTTGGAACTGGCTGATTATGCTAAAAAGATTGAAAAACATTATGGCTGCTATATGGATATGGAATGGGGCGTTGATGAACGCACTAATAAAATCTGGATTCTGCAGGCCCGTCCGGAAACCGTATGGAGCCGCCGCAATAAAGAAGGAGGAGCAAAAGTGCAGGAAAGCAAATCTATGACTACTACTGATCATAAAGTTATCGTGAAAGGTTTGCCGGCCAGTCCTGGTAAAGTTTCCGGCCGCGTGCACGTTATCCTTGATCCTTCCCGTATCGACGAATTCAAAGAAGGCGAGATCCTGGTTACCGAGATGACTGCTCCTGACTGGGTGCCGGCAATGAAAAAAGCCAAAGCTATCGTTACTGACAGCGGCGGTATGACCTGCCACGCTTCCATCGTCAGCCGCGAACTGGGCATTCCCTGTATCGTTGGCACTAAGAGCCGCGGTGAGGCTGCTACTACTACTATTCCTGACGGTATCGACGTAACTATCGATGCTACTCATGGCGTAGTTTATGAAGGCATTATCGAAGAAGCTAAAAAAGAAAATCAGGCCGGCGCTGCTGTAGCAGTTGCCGAATATTTCCCGCCGACAGGCACTAAGGTTTATATGAATCTGGGCGACCCGGAACTGGCTGAAAAATATTCCGTACTGCCCTGCGATGGTATCGGCTTGATGCGTGAAGAGTTCATCTGGACTACTTATATCCATGAACATCCTCTGTATCTCATTAAAACCGGCCATCCGGAAAAAGTTGTCGATCAGCTGGCAGAAGGTATGCGTCAGGTTTGCCAGGCTATGGCACCCAGACCGGTCACCCTGCGTTTCAGCGATTTCAAATCCAGCGAATATCGCGATCTGAAAGGCGGCGACGAGTTTGAACCCTATGAGCCTTCCGCACTTTTGGGCTGGCGCGGCGCTTCCCGTTACTACGATCCTAAATACATCGAAGCTTTCAAACTGGAATGTCAGGCTGTTCGTAAAGTTCGTGAAGAGTTCGGCTTGAAAAACCTCAACGTAATGATCCCCTTCTGCCGCAACGTGGAAGAATGTGAAAAAGTTGTTGCTATTATGGCAGGTGAAGGTTTGCAGCGCGGTAAAGATTTCAAAGTCTGGCTGATGGCTGAAATTCCTTCCAATATCATTCTGGCTGACCAGTTCAATAAATATGTAGACGGTTATTCTATCGGTTCCAACGACCTGACCATGCTGGTATTGGGCTGCGACCGTGATAACGATACTGTTTCCCATATCTATGATGAACGTAATCTGGCAGTACGCCGTGCAGTGCGTCACCTTATCGAGGTTGCTCACAGCGAAGGTAAAACCGTTTCTATCTGCGGTCAGGCTCCCAGCGTTTATCCTGAATTCTGCGAGTTCCTTATTAAGAGCGGTATCGACAGTATCTCCGTAAATCCTGACACTGTTAAATTTACCAAGAAACTGGTTGCCCAGGTGGAACAGCGCGTTATGCTCGACGCTTTAACTGGCCGCGGCCGCAAAGAAGTCGAAGAACTTGACTGGAAATAAGTAATAACAGATCCCATTGTCCGTAAGGGCAATGGGATTTTTACTGTTAGAAAATTTAAGGAAAAATCCCGGTAAAAATTTTTATTTTGGTTTGACGTACGAACCAATGAATGGTAGAATATTACCAATAGAATATTACCTTTAAAGCGGTCCTGTGAGACTGTAAGGTAGACTTTTAGGTAACTTGTACTACAAGCCTTCTTTGCCATCTTGCAGGCACAGAAGGCTTTTTTATGTGATCAAATAGGAGGTAGGACAATGGCAAAAGCAAACGTATCTCTGGGTGGCAGAGATATCCTTGATTTGGATTCACTTTCCATCGAGGAATATGAACTGATTCTGCAGACTGCGGCAGAAATGAAGAAAATCATGAAACGTGATATCAAAAAGGTGCCGTCACTGCGGGGCAAATCCATTATCAACCTTTTTTATGAGCCCAGTACCAGAACAAGAACTTCTTTTGAACTGGCTGGCAAATATCTTGGCGCTGACGTAGTTAATATCACGACTGCCAGCTCCAGCGTCGTTAAAGGTGAATGCCTGCGCGATACTATTCTTACCGTACAATCTATGGCCTGTGACGCGATCGTTATGCGCCATCCGATCGAAGGTGCTGCCGCTTATGCTGCGGAGGTTGCTGATCCTGTTATCATCAACGCCGGTGACGGAGCGCATGCGCATCCTTCGCAGGGCTTGCTGGATATGTTCACTATTCGTGAGCAGGGCAAAGACCTGAAAGGTTTGAAAATGGCGATTTTAGGCGATGTGCTGTACAGCCGTGTTGCCCGCACCAATATCGCCGCCTGGACCAAAATGGGCGCGGACGTACATGTGGCAGGCCCGATGACCCTGTTGCCGCACGATATCGAAAGTCTGGGCGTGACCGTGCATAAACGCGTTGAAGACGCTATCGAAGGCGCGGATGTTATCGATGTGCTGCGTATTCAGCTGGAACGTCAGAAAAAAGGCCTGTTCCCATCTCCGCGTGAGTATGCACGGATCTTCGGTCTGAATGAGAAGCGTCTGGCGCTGGCCAAACCCGATGTTACTGTCCTGCATCCCGGCCCGATGAACCGTGGCCTGGAAATTTCCTGGGAGGTCGGTTACTGCGATAATGCCGCTATTCGTGACGAAGTGCAAAACGGCGTAGCAGTGCGTATGGCACTCTTATTCTTGACTTTGACAGGGGGTAAGCAAATTGAAAACATTGATTAAAAATGGTCGTGTCATCGACCCCAGCCAAAATATTGACGCCGTTATGGACGTACTTGTGGAAGACGGCGTTATCAAAGAAGTTGCGGCAGGGATTAAAACGGCTGCCGATGAAGTATATGACGCAAAAGGCCTTGTAGTGGCGCCCGGTCTGGTGGACGTGCATACGCATCTGCGTGAGCCCGGCCTGGAAGCCAAGGAAGATATCGTAACCGGTACTATGGCTGCTGCGGCCGGCGGTGTTACGACTATCGCCTGTATGCCTAATACCAAGCCTGTCATTGATAATTCAATCGTTGTTTCGGGCATTAAAGAACGTGCTGCCCGTGAAGGGTATGTCAATGTGGAAGTTATCGGCGCGATCAGCAAAGGTGAAGAAGGGAAAGAGCTGGCCGAAATGATCGATATGTCGGAAAAAGGCGCGATGGCATTTTCTGATGACGGTCACTTTGTCAACAGCCCGCGTCTGTTTACACTCGCCGCCAAATATATCGGCGCTTTCGATAAAGTTTTGATCTCCCATGCGATCGAACCGGAGCTGGGCCATGAAGGCTATATGCATGAGGGCGCTGTTTCCGCACGGATCGGTGTGCCTGGCATCCCAGCTGTGGCAGAAGATATTGCCGTAGCCCGCGACTGCCTGATCGCTGAATATACCGGTGCGCATGTACATATTGCGCATGTTGCCAGTAAAGGCGCGATCGATATTATTCGCGAATTCAAGAAAAAAGGCGTCAATGTGACCTGTGAAGTTACAGTACATCATCTGACCCTGACCGATGAGGCCTGCGCTACTTACAGCAGTGCGACCAGGGTTTCACCGCCGCTGCGCAGCAAGGACCATGTGGAAGCTCTGCGCGCCGCAGTTAAAGACGGCACTGTAGATGCTATCGTCACCGACCACGCTCCGCATGCGCCGGAAGAAAAAGACGTTGAATTCCGCTATGCCCCCTGTGGCTTTACAGGTCTGGAAACATCAGTTGGTGTAGTTTTAACTGATCTTTATCATACAAACATCTTCACAATTAACGAAATTATTGGTAAAATGAGTACAGAACCTGCGAATATTTTTGCATTAAAAGCTGGAAGTTTAAAAGTTGGCTATCCGGCAGATGTAACTATTATCGACCTTGAGAAAGAATGGACTGTTGATAATACGAAATTTTATACACGCGGCAAGGTAACTCCTTTCCAGGGAAAACATTGTAAAGGCAAAGCCGTAGCTACGATGGTAGCAGGTAAATTCGTGATGAGAGATGGTGAAGTATGCAAACGGTAGCAAGAAAAGGTAAATTGGTATTAAAAGACGGCAGCGTTTATGAAGGCGATCTGTATGGTAAACGCAATGCGGTAGGCGAGGTTGTTTTTACTACCGGCATGAGCGGTTATCAGGAAACTCTTACTGACCCGTCCTTTTGCGGGCAGATCGTTGTTATGACTTATCCTCTGGTAGGGAATTACGGTACCAACGATATTTTCAATCAGGGGCGCAAGTCCTTTTTCCAGGGCTATGTGCTCAGCGAGCTGTGCGATCATCCCAGTAACTGGCGCTGCGAAAAATCGCTGGAACAGTTTTTAGATGAGCAGGATGTGCCTGTACTGACAGGCGTGGATACACGGGCGATCACCCGTAAGCTGCGTAATTACGGTGTTCTGCAGGGTGTTATCGTGCCGGCAGAAATGCCGCAGGCAGAAGTTGAAAAGCTGCTGGCTACGCCGGAAGTACATGATCAGGTGGCTACAGTAACAACACCTGAAATTTATACGCTGGGCAATGGCAAATTCCATGTGGCTGTCATGGATTTTGGCATCAAACAAAATATTCTTGAATATCTGGCCAGCTTCGACTGCCATTTAACAGTTTTCCCTGCTTATACCACTGCAGAGGAGATCTTAGCAGTGCGCCCGGACGGCATTTTCCTGGCCAATGGCCCCGGCGACCCGAAGGATCTGCAGCCGATCATAGCAGAAGTTAAGAAGCTGATCGGCAAGAAACCTATTTTCGGTATCTGCCTGGGGCATCAGATTCTGGCTTTAGCCTGCGGCGCCGATACCTTTAAAATGAAATTTGGTCATCGCGGCGTCAACCATCCGGTCAAAGACCTGCTGGAAAATAAAGTGCTGATCAGCTCGCAAAACCACGGCTATGCCGTTGATGAAAAATCTTTGGCAGGATTGAATGTAGAAATAACCAATGTTTCGCTGAATGACGGCACGATCGAAGGCCTGCGTTATCTCGATCATCCTTCTTTCGCCGTGCAGTATCACCCGGAGGCAAGCCCCGGACCAGGCGGCCATGAATATTTATTTAAGCGTTTTGTAAAAATGATGGGAGGCCAAAACTGATGCCGAAGCTGCAAAATATCAAAAAAGTTCTTGTTATCGGTTCCGGCCCGATCATTATCGGCCAGGCTGCCGAGTTTGACTATGCCGGTACACAGGCCTGCCGTTCTTTGAAAGAAGAAGGACTGGAAGTAGTACTTGTCAACAGCAACCCGGCTACGATCATGACGGACGTGCATATTGCCGACCGTGTTTATATCGAGCCTGTTAATGTTGAATTTTTGGAAAGCGTTATCAAACGCGAGCGTCCTGATTCCCTGCTGGCCACTCTGGGCGGGCAGGTCGGTTTGAACCTCGCTATCGATCTGGAAGAAAAAGGTATCCTGCGCGAATATAATGTGCAGCTTTTGGGTACTCAGATCTACAGCATCAAGAGAGCGGAAGACCGTGAGCTGTTTAAAGAAACTATGGAAAAAATCAATCAGCCGATTCCGGAAAGCGCTATCGTTGAGACCATGGCGGCTGCCAAAGAATTTGCCCGTAAGGTCGGCTTCCCGCTGATCGTCCGCCCGGCATATACTTTGGGCGGTACCGGCGGCGGTATCGCTGAAAGCGAAGATGAGCTGGATGAAATCGTTAATAAAGGCCTGAAATATAGTCTGATCGGTCAGGCGTTGATCGAACGCAGCGTAGCAGGCTGGAAAGAGATCGAATTTGAAGTTCTGCGTGATGCCGCCGATAACTGCATCACTGTCTGCTCAATGGAAAACCTTGATCCTGTAGGCGTACATACCGGCGATTCCATCGTTGTCGCTCCGGCACAGACTCTGAGCGATCGTGAAGTACAGCTGCTGCGTCAGGCTTCTATTGATATCGTCCGCGAACTGGGAGTACGCGGCGGCTGTAACGTACAGCTGGCGCTGGACCCTAATTCCGAACGCTATTATGTTATCGAAGTAAATCCGCGTGTCAGCCGTTCTTCGGCGCTGGCTTCCAAAGCGACCGGTTATCCGATCGCCAAGGTTTCCAGTAAGATCGCGATCGGCTACAATCTGGATGAGATCCAGAACGCTGTAACTAAAAAGACAACAGCCTGCTTTGAACCTTCTATCGACTATGTCGTACTGAAATTCCCGCGCTGGCCTTTCGATAAATTTGTTACTGCCGACCGTACTTTGGGCACCCAAATGAAGGCTACAGGCGAGGTTATGGCTATTGAACGCAATCTGGAAGCCGCAATGCTCAAAGCGATCCGGTCTCTGGAAATAGGCCTGACTCATCTGGAAATGCCGGAGTTGAAAGCCCTGAATGACGAAGAGATCCGTGCGCGTATCTCCAAAATAGATGACGAACGTATCTTTGTACTTGCCGAAGCGCTGCGCCGTGGTATTACTCTGGAAGAGATCCATACGATAACCATGATCGACAGATGGTTCCTGCAGAAAATACTGAACATCGTCAAGATGGAAACTGTTTTGAAAACTGAGCCGATGACGCAGGAGATCATGCGCAAAGCTAAACGCATGGGCTTTGCTGACGTGGTTATTGGCGAATACATTGGCAAACCGATGATGGAAGTACGCGCTATGCGTAAAGAGTGGGGCATTATCCCGACCTATAAAATGGTTGATACCTGTGCCGCCGAGTTTGAAGCGGAAACTCCATACTACTATTCCACCTACGCTGTGGAAGATGAAGTACGGGTCAGCGACAAAAAGAAGGTTGCCGTTTTGGGCAGCGGCCCGATCCGTATCGGGCAGGGCGTAGAATTTGACTATTGTTCAGTACATTCCGTCTGGGCGCTGAAAGAATTGGGTTATGAAACTATCATCATCAACAATAACCCGGAAACGGTAAGTACCGACTTTGATACTTCTGACCGTCTGTATTTTGAACCGCTGACAGTAGAAGATGTTTTGAATATCCTTGATAAAGAGCAGCCGGAAGGCGTTATCGTGCAGTTCGGCGGCCAGACAGCTATCAATCTGGCAGGTCCTTTGGCTGAAGCCGGCGTTAAAATACTTGGCTCCAGTGTCGACAGTATCGATCGGGCGGAAGACAGAGAACGCTTTGAGCAGCTGCTGACAGACTGCAATATTCCGCGCCCGAAAGGACATACCGTTTTTGATACGCCAGGCGCTTTAAAAGCTGCCGCTGATGTAGGCTATCCGGTCATGGTGCGTCCGTCTTATGTTTTAGGCGGCCGGGCAATGGAAATCGTTTATAACGATGAAGAGCTGAAACACTATATGTCCAGTGCTGTTAAAGCTTCCCGAGAGCATCCTGTCCTGGTCGATCATTACCTGCAGGGTACAGAGGTCGAAGTCGACGCTATCTGCGATGGTACCGAAGTTCTGATCCCCGGCATTATGGAGCATATCGAACGTGCCGGCGTACATTCTGGCGACTCTATCGCCGTCTATCCGCCGCGCAATCTGTCCGAGTCTGTTATCAAAACGATCATTGATTATACAAATAAAATGGCTCTGGGTCTGGAAGTAAAGGGCATGATCAATATCCAGTATATCGTGCGCAATAACGAGGTTTATGTTATCGAGGTAAATCCGCGTTCTTCCCGTACCGTGCCTTTCCTCAGTAAAGTTACGAATATCCCGATGATCAACGTGGCTACGAAGGCCGCTATGGGCCATTCACTGCGTGAACAGGGCTACAAGCCGGGACTGGGCTTCTTCCCTGATTATTATGCAGTCAAAGCGCCGGTATTCTCTTTCAACAAGATGAGTAACGTCGATATTACTTTAGGGCCTGAGATGAAATCGACAGGCGAAGTAATGTGCGTTGACTATCAGTATTCCCGCGCTTTGTATAAAGCCTGCATCGCTTCCGGTATCAATGTGCCGCATGAAGGCGCGATCCTGATCACTGTTGCCGATATGGATAAACCTGAAGCGGCAGAGATCGCAGCCGGGTTTGCCGACCTGGGTTATGAGATCATGGCTACCGGCGGTACGGCTGAATATCTGCAGGAAAAAGGCGTTAAGGTGACTGTAGCTACCAAAGTCAGCGAAGGCAGCCCCAATATCCTTGACGACATCAAAGAAGGCCGCATCAGCATGGTTATCAACACTACTAATCACGGTCGCGATGCCGAACGTGACGGCTTTAAAATCAGACGTTCTACAGTCGAGCATGCTATTGCCTGCCTGACTTCCATGGATACAGCACGCGAATTGCAGCATGTCATGTCGGCTATGCGCCGACGCCGCGTGGTCAGCATCGTTGCGCTGCAGGATTTAGCCTGGGAGGGATAAGCCCGTGCCAAAAACTATTACGAACGCCACTGTTATTGGTCAGCGTGTTTTGAACGCTACTACGAAATTGATAGAAGTTTATGCTCCTGCGATCGCCCAAACGGCGGTCCCGGGGCAATTCGTGAACGTGCAGGTCTGCAAAAATACTGCGCCGCTGCTGCGCCGTCCTTTTGGTGTGGCCGGAGTAAATGCTGACAACGGCACTTTTACGATGATCTACCGCATTATTGGTGAAGCTACGCATATTCTGGCCGAAGTATGCAGCGGTGACAAGCTGAGTATCGTTGGCCCCTTGGGGCATGGCTTTGCCATGGAGGCTGAACGTCCGCTTTTGGTTGGCGGCGGTCTGGGACTGGCGCCGCTGCTGTATTTGGCAGAAGGCTTCTGCGTGCAGCAAAAGCCCATAGAAATCTTGATCGGCGGACGCTGTGAAGAAGAACTGTTCTGGACGGAGCTATATGAAGACATCTGCCAGAATATCCATATTACAACGGATGATGGCAGCTGCGGTACTAAAGGGACAGTCATTGCGCTGCTGCCGCAGCTTTTAGACAGCGGCAAATATGACTGCATCTATGTCTGCGGCCCTGTACCCATGATGAAAGCTGTGGCTGAAGTGGCTGCCGCTAAAAAGATCAAATGCCAGGTATCACTGGAAAAATATATGGCCTGCGGCCTGGGGGCCTGCCTGTCCTGCTCGTGCAGCGGTATTGGCAAGCGGCTCAAGGTTTGTACCGACGGCCCGGTATTTTGGGCCGAGGAGGTGGGCGAATGGTAAAAGCATTGTATGACGGCCGTTTGGCGACTAATATCGCCGGTTTAAAAATGAAAACGCCGATCACGACTGCTTCCGGTACTTTTGGTTTCGGCATTGAATTTACTGATTTTCTTGATCTGGAAAAAGTGGGCGCCGTCACGGTCAAGGGTACCTCTCTGGAACCACAGCCCGGTAATAAAGGGCAGCGTGCTGTCGAAACTCCTTCGGGAATGCTCAACAGTATCGGGCTCGAAAATCCCGGCGTTGATTATTTTTTGGAAACGACCTTACCGCAGCTGCGTCAGTATGACGTACCGGTGATCGTGAATATTTATGCCCACTCCTATGAGGATTACGGCAAAGTTGCCAAAAAACTGGACGTAGACGGCGTCGACGCTTTGGAAATCAATATTTCCTGCCCTAACGTCAAAGAAGGCGGCCTTGTTTTCGGCACCTGTCCCGACAGTGCTGCCGCAGTCGTGCAAGCGGTAAAAGGCAACACTTCCAAAATGGTGATCACCAAGCTTTCGCCAAATGTTACCGATATCGTGGCTATGGCGCAGGCTGTCGAAGCGGCTGGAACTGATGCCATTTCCCTGATCAATACCCTGATCGGGATGAAGATCGATATTGACAGGCAGAAACCTGTCTTGGGCAATGTTATCGGCGGTCTCAGCGGTCCGGCAGTACGTCCTGTTGCAGTGCGGATGTGCTATCAGGTGGCGCAGAACGTGCGGGTGCCGATCATCGGCATGGGCGGCATTATGACGGCGGAAGATGCGATAGAATTTTTCCTGGCTGGTGCCAGTGCCGTCGCTGTCGGTACAGCCAATTTTACTGATCCCTGTATTGCAGAAACTATTGCGCATGGAATTTTGGAATACATGGACAGACATGGTATCAAAAAACTTAAAGATATGATCGGCCTGGCGTTGCCGGAAGGTAAGATCCACTTGAAACGCGCCGTAAAACGTTAAGGGGGTGCAGGATGAATCACGATGATCGTTTGATCGTAGCTTTGGATTTCCCCACGATGGAGCAGGCTAAGGCCCTTGTTTTAGAGCTTGGTGACAGTGTCAGCCACTACAAAGTAGGGATGGAGCTTTATTATGCAGCAGGAAGCGAAATGATCCGCTTTTTAAAGGGACACAACAAGCAGGTGTTTCTTGACTTGAAATTGCAGGATATCCCCAATACTGTTGCCGGCGCTCTAGCAGTGCTTACAGGCTTGGGTGCTGATATGATGAACGTGCACGCCGTAGGCGGCAAAAAAATGATGCAGGCGGCAGTAAAAGCTGTGCATGAAGCTGCGGAAAAACTTGGCCGTCCGGCTCCCAAACTCATCGCCGTTACTATTTTGACCAGTATGGACGATGAACAGTTTGGCGATCTCAACTATAAAAATACTATTGCCGAGCAGGTCATTGCTTTGGCAAAACTGGCTCAGGAAGCCGGCATGGACGGCGTTGTTGCTTCGCCGCAGGAAGCTGCCGCGATCCGCAAAGCCTGCGGACCGGAATTTTTGATCGTTACCCCGGGCGTTCGTCCGGCGGGTGCTTCTATCGACGATCAAAGCCGTATTGCTACTCCGGCCGGTGCGTTTAAAAATGGTTCCAGCCATATCGTAGTGGGGCGGCCGATTACGAAAGCGGAAGATAAAATTGCTGCGGCTCAAAGTATCGCGGCAGAAATCAGAGGTGTTTGACATGTTGCAGGAAAAAGAAGTAATGCAGCTTTTAGAAGAAACCGAAGCCGTACTGCACGGACATTTTTTACTGACCAGCGGGCTGCACAGCCCCATGTATGTAGAAAAATTCAACGTGCTGCAGCATCCTAAATATACAGAAAAGCTTTGTCAGGAATTGGCAGAACGCTATGCTGCCGACAATGTAGAGCTGGTTATCGGACCGATGACAGGCGGCATTTTGCTGGCGCATGAAGTAGGCAAAGCGCTGGATACCCGCGCTATTTTTACCGAACGTGAAAACGGTAAAATGACTTTAAAACGCGGTTTTGAGATCCCCAAAGGCACACGCGTACTGATCGTCGAAGATATTGTTACGACAGGCGGCAGTGTAATGGAAGTATTGGACGTTGTTAAGGAACACGGTGGGGTACCGGTAGGTATCGGCCTTCTGGTCGACCGCAGCGGCGGCAAGGTGGATTTCGGTATTCGTACTGAAGCTTTGCTGCATCTTGACGTACCGACGTTCAAAGAAGAGGAATGTCCTCTTTGCAAAGAAGGTAAGCCTTTCACTAAACGCGGGCGTACCGGTAAATAACAGAAGCGTTGACGGATTGATTATCAGGGCCGATTGCTGATCAGGCGATCGGTCTTTCTTTTTACGTGATTTTTGTTATAATAAAGATTGTGTGAAAGGGGTGGGAAAATGCATGTCGTGATCAGAGATCATATTTTAGAAGGCGAGAATATCGAGGAACTGGCAGCCTGTTTGCTGAGATGGATGCCTCCTTTAGTGCCGTGGATGCTTGACCTGCAAAACGAAGTAAAAGAACAGGCAGGTGAGCATGGCAGTGAAGGGAAGGCTTTAGTCGCCGTTATTAAAGGCGACCCGGAGAAATATAAAATAGATTATCAAAGTAAGGACAGTCCTTTTTTGGAAGGATAAAATAAAAGGCAGCCAGGTCAAATTACCGGCTGCCTTGGGTTTTACTGTAGAATATCAGGAGTTCTCTAATTTAGTTTGTGCGATTGCTCTAATTGTGTAGCTGTTAATAATACATATATTATTTTAGGTCAATGCTTGCGTTTAAACTTTATTTTTGTAATTTTTTTAAGGTTTCAATACTTTTGGGCGGATTAGTTAATAGGGTATTTAATTGATACAATGCAACTTGATTTAACCTGAAAAGGCGTTCTGATTGTGATAACCCATCACGTATATACTCTGCGTTCAAGTTTTCAAGGTTAGCTAAAACTATAAGCTGTTCTATTGTTGCATTATCACGTATGTTACCGCTTACCTTTGGATTTAAAGAACGCCATTGTTTAGCGGTCATGCCAAACAGCGCCGTATTTATAATGTCCGCTTCACTGGCATATGTGTAGGAAATCTGTTGCCCTGAGAGATTAGGCGGCAACAGGCTTTCTTTTATTGCGTCGGTATGTATTCTATAGTTTGTTTTTGCTATTTCGCGTTTGACATTCCAGTCAATAGCAAGATGATGACTTTCATCTGACTTTAGTCGTTGGTAATCTTTAATAATATATAACTTGAATTCAGGAGATATCCATGACGCAAATTCAAACGCTATATCAGAGTGTGCATATGTACCGCCGTACCTGCCGGATTTTGATACTATACCAATAGCATTGGTATTTTCAATCCATTTTTGTGGTGTTAATACAAATCCGTTATCACCAGATTCGTTTTTAAACGCCTCGAATTCGACACGGTTAAAATTAGGGTTGTTGAGTTCTTCCCATAGACCCAAAAAAGATACCGTACTTCTGTTACGCATCCAATTCTGTATGATAAATCTTGGGTTTTCTTCATCACGTTTTTTAGCGATATCAGTCAGGGAGATGTAGTCAGCTTCATTAGAACTGCTTATTCTTATATCTATTCCATTTGCTTGAATTATTCCTTTGACAGCAACCATTTACTTTAATCCTGCTTTCTTTTATTTTCTTTGTACTGATTTAAGAAAATATTTTTGCTAAATCTGCTTGACTTAAATTTCGATCTTTTCTTAATTGCGCTAAATTCAGAAGCATTTTATTCCCTCCTTATGAATTTATATTATCCTTAAATGGGATAAAAGTAAATATATATCCCGAGATAGTCAACAAGAATATTCCAAAGAGGTATTATATAACAATGAGAAAGGCGAGTATGTAGCACCGACACCGGAGAGTTATAGGGATGCTAATGAAAATTAGTGCTTTTTACTACCGCTTACGGCGTGTTGAAAGATAATTTTTAGACAAATAAAAAACCGTCAAAGCCCTTGAAAATCAGGATTTGACGGTACTTTTTTATGGCAGGGGCAGTAGGAATCGAACCCACAACCAACGGTTTTGGAGACCGCTAC
This sequence comes from uncultured Phascolarctobacterium sp., assembly GCF_958349595.1. Taxonomy (NCBI): domain Bacteria; kingdom Bacillati; phylum Bacillota; class Negativicutes; order Acidaminococcales; family Acidaminococcaceae; genus Phascolarctobacterium; species uncultured Phascolarctobacterium sp. Next base: position 47,314 of record NZ_CATWDQ010000007.1, read on the forward strand.
TCTACCAGTTGAGCTATACCCCTAAAATGGAGCGGAAAACGAGATTCGAACTCGCGACCCCCTCCTTGGCAAGGAGGTGCTCTACCACTGAGCTATTTCCGCAAATGGCGACCCGGATGGGACTCGAACCCACGACCTCCGCCGTGACAGGGCGGCATTCTAACCAACTGAACCACCGGGCCATTTGTCAGTAGTCCTGACAGATATAAATAATACCATAAAACCATGAATGATGCAAGGCTTTTCTGCAAATTTACTAAATTACTTTTAGCGGCTTTGCAAAATAACCGTTTTAGCGTATAATCATAAGTAACATCAGCGATAGTACTGTTTCGCTGAATAATAATCAAAAGTAATAAGGAGGATGTATCATGCTCAAAACCCCAGATTGGGCTGAAGGAGCCAAATATCTGCGTGAACATGCGCCTGAGCTGATCCCGTTGATCGATAGGTTTCCTGTATGTGTATTGAAGCCGGAGCCGCAGGAGAAATATTTCGGGACCTTGGTCACAGGTATCGTTTCGCAGCAGCTGCCGCCGGATGTAAGTATGCAATTACTGGAAAAATTAGGAAAGTTTTTGGGCACGCCGCTGCAAGCGCAGGCCGTATTGGATGTTTCTATTGAAGACTTATGCGAACAGGGACTGGTAAAACAAAAAGCCGAGTACCTGAAAAGCTTTGCTGAGGCAGTTGTCGCAGGAAAGGTAACTATAGAAAAATTTTCTGAAATGACTGATGCTGAAATCACCAAACAGCTTGTCCAGATTCGCGGTTTGGGGCAGTGGACTATTGAAATGTTTCTGTTACTTGCCTTATGCCGTACAGACGTAGTGCCATCAGCAGATTTTATCTTTAAGAAAGAATTGAAAGAACTTAAGGGATTAAGTGATATTCCCAAACGCGGGCAAATAAGCACGCTTACAGAAACATGGCGACCCTGGCGCTCTTTAGGCGTCTGGTATTTGTGGCAGGAAGCCGCATTTAAGGAACAAAATAAAAAAGCAAAATAAAAAAACAGACCGTTTATACGGTCTGTTTTTTTGTTATGAATGTAGATTGCCAAGCAGCTTCTGCAAATCACATACCTGCTGAGAGTTGCGTTTTTGAGAATAAAATTTTAAAAACTTTTGAGCAATAACCGATAATGGACGGTCTTTAACCTTGACAATGGTTTTAAAAAGATCAATGTTGGTATCAGATATTTTTTTTGTTACCAGATCAGGTCCCAAAAACTCTCCGGGTTCGATAGGCACTACAGCAACAGCGGTTCTTTCGTAAGCCCACTGTAAAGTGGTGTTGCGAGTGGTGTTGATACTTAGTATTTGCGGAGAGAGAGAAGCTTCAGCACAGCATTTTTTCAGCAGGTCACAGCAACCGGCAGAAACACTCAGCGGCATTTCTGCCAGTTCTTTCAGAGTAATATCAGCTTTAGAATGATCAAGCCATACGGCTTCTTTGTGGAAAACAGCCGATAATTCTTCACGACGTTGGAAAAGCACTTCAAAACTGTCCTCATGAGTAATGGGAACACTTAAAATCCCAAGTTCAGTAATACCATTTAAAAGCTGCTGCGCCTGCTCGGCAATACCGCCTTCATAGATTTCGTAAGTCACCTTTGGATATAATTGACAGAAATCTTTTAATGATGTGCTGATAAACAGGGCAGATCTGGAATTAGCAGCGCTGATACGCAGCGTACCAACGGCGCCGCCTATAATATTATCTATTTCATTGCGCGCCAGATCTTCCAAAGAGCAGATATATTTAGCTTTTTGATAAAGGATCCGTCCTGCTTCCGTCAAAATAAGCTGGCGGCTGCCACGAGTCGTAAGAATAAGCTTGGCCCCAAAAAAATTTTCCAATGTCTTTAACTGTTTGCTAAGTGCAGGCTGTGCAACGTGTACACATTCTGCTGCTCCGGTAAAGCTTCCCGCTTCAATAATAGCCAAAAAATTTCTATAGCTTTCCAATTCCATTTCAATAACCTCCCAATAATAAAAAAACGTCCTGCGCGGACGTAAAGAAAATAAACAAAGTTAATGGTTATGATCTTTTTTACTGTCGCTCGCAGCAAAAGACAAACAATCTGGCTATGCTGACTTTACAGCGGCGGGACCGTGTCATCAAATGACTTTGGCCGGATTGTTTCAGCAATGTTCACTTGTAACTGTCTCTTATTTTAATCACTCCTTTATTCTGTGTCAATATAAAATATTATTTGATCATAAAAATAATTGTTAGTTTTTCCTAAATGTTATAACTTAAATTCCTAATGGATATTTTTATTATTTTAAGCTCTGGGGTATACTTTAGGTGTCTTAAGCAGTAAACACTATCGGTACTTATAAAGAAAATTTTTAAGGAGTGATTTTGATGACAGAAGCAACAATGGCCAACAATTCAGTAAAAATCAATAACGAAGGAGAAGGATTCCTGTTCAGTCATCTGCGTAAACAACGCCAAATGGCAGCCAGGGTTTTCCCACACTGCGGCGAACGCGGATACAGCTTTATCCGTCGCGTACAAGGCTGTGAACTTCCGGCTGAAGCACTTAAGGCTCTCAAAAGAGAATGAGCTGCAGCAGTATTTTAGGAGTGCTGATGAATTACTGCAAGATTTTTGAAAGTGATTTTTATCGAAACTATATCAAGACTATTTTACTGTGATGGATTTTAATAACAATAGTTACTGTACTGGGAAGCTGTTCCTTTATTGAAACAGATCTGAAAATTCAGATCTGTTTCAATTTTTTATCAGGATTTTTACAGTATGCAAATTTAGCATAACTTTGATGAAGAATAGGTATTTTTATTATTTAGGAATTTATTATATACTCTTTTCCAGTGAAAGGTACTCTTAAAAATGGCGAAAAGGAGGATAGCAAAAATGCCGGATGAAGATAAGAAAGAAATATCTAAAATAAAAGAGTTCCTCAAACAAGTTGATAAAAAATACTACCACAGGGCTATTCAAAACCGGCAGGCTGCAGGTAGTGTTTTTCCGCATCGGGGTGAAGACGGAAGATTGTTTTTAAACACGTTTCAATATGTTAATCTGTTTAAAGAAAAATAGGAGGGAAAAGAATGACACCCGCAATCAAATGTTTAATATTATTAGCGATCGTCGCACTTTTATTTGTAACAGAAATGATTCCTCTGGCAATGACAGCAATTGGAGCATCGATTGCCTGCTGCGCTTTAGGGCTTGTTCCTGAAAACCAGATTTTTTTGGGACTGGCTGATTCGACCGTGGTTCTTTTCGGAGGTATGTTTGTAGTCGGTGCCGCAATGTTTTATACCGGTCTGGCTCAAAAAATTGGCGGCGGCGTTGTACGGATGTTTGGCAAAGGTGAAAACAGCCTGATGTTTGGTATCATGGTCATTGCAGCACTGATGTCCGCAGTACTTTCCAATACAGGTACTACCGCTTGTCTGATACCTGTAGTTATTGGTATCTGTGCCAATGCCAAAATTTCAGCTTCACGCGAATTGATGCCTTTGGCATTTGCCGCCGGACTTGGCGGAACGATCACTCTTATTGGTACGCCGCCTAATATTTTGGCTAACGTAGCTTTGAAAGCTGCAGGTATGCCGGAATTGCAATTTGGCTTTTTTGAATATGCCTGGATCGGTATCCCTATTACTATCGCCGGTATCGTTTATATGATGTTTATCGGCAAATATCTGCTGCCGAAAGAAAGCAGTAACCTGAATCTTGAAATCGATGAAGAAATTTTAGAAAATGAAACGAGCACTAAAAAGCAGATTATCTGTGGGATCATTATGATCGGTGTTATCGGCAGTATGGCGACAGGCGTCGTGCCGTTGGAAATCGCTGCAGTTGTAGGAGCAGTTGTTGCGGTGCTCACAGGCTGCCTTACCGAAAAGCAAGCCTATAATTCCATCGACTGGGTCACGATCTTTCTTTTTGCGGGAATGATTCCTGTAGCAACAGCAATGAATACCAGCGGCGCTGGCAAACTGATTGCTGAAGCCACAGTAAAAATGCTGGGCGGTGATCCTTCACCGTATGTAGTAACTGCAGTTTTGTTTGCGCTTGCCGTTCTTCTTACGCAGTTTATGTCTAATACAGCCTCTAAAGCCTTATTATGCCCGGTAGGTATTGCACTTTCTGCGCAAATGGGTGCATCGCCCAAAGCGGTGCTCATGGCTATTTTGATCGCATCCTCCTGTGCATTTGCTTCTCCGGTAGGCACGCCGCCCAATACTTTAGTCCTGGGCCCCGGCGGCTATAAATTTATGGATTATTTAAAAGCAGGCACTGGACTGGTAGCAGTGTGCCTTATAGTGTCTATTATCGTTATTCCTGTCGTCTGGCCGTTTTTCCCAGCCAGCGCATAATTTACTAAATCTTATCCTTCAAAAATAGATTATAATACCTTCTCCTTTTTGGATCAGGCTTTTATGTTTTGAGACATGGCATAAACAGCTTTGATCCAGGCTCCCGCATAATATAGTCGGGAGCATTTTTTTGCAAAAAATTTGAAATCAATATAAAGAAAACATGCTACAATATAAATAGTAAAAACTATCAGTATATCGCTTTCAATAACTACAAAATTAAACAAAAAAATAATTTAGTTCTTTTGTAACTAAACTAAATGGAACAACTAAAATAAAAGTGCTAAATTAAGAATCATAAAATATTGAAAGGACTGATCACAATGCAAACAAAAAAGATTCTGGCTAAAACTGCAATAGTCCTAAGCTTGTGCGCTTTCTGCGGCAGTGTATTTGCAGCCCCGGTAGCCAAAACTCTTACAAAGAATGAAGAACTTTATCCTCAAGGCTGGTCGGTAGGCGACCAGATAAAATTTAAAAAAGGCACGACAGCCAGCCTGAATGATAATGGAGCCGTTGTCAGCGGTGTGCTGGCAAGCGATACATATCTGCGGCCGCAGGGCTGGCAGCGTATCATCAACGATTACTATTTTGTTTCAGCTTATACCAATCGCAGCCCGTTTTTCCCGCGTTATTACCGTTATTGGAACAACAACAGCACCTATAACATAGCGTTATCCAGTTATGGACATATTCGTTATAAAGGCGGCACAGCTGTAACCTTCAGCGAGCAGGGCACAGTTCTCAGCGGCACTATTGCCGACGAAACAACAATTGGACTTGGAGAGAACGAATATGGCTTTGTAGCATTTAAAAGCGGTACAGCTCTGGATTTCTATGATAATGGCGCAGTAAAGATGGGCACACTGGCAGAAGATACCAAACTGCGGCCGGTAGGTTGGCAAAATAATGCCATTGACATGGAAAATGCCGGTTTTGTAGAATTTAAAGCTAAGAGTACAGTCAGCTTAACACCTGCTGGTGAAGTAACCAGCTGCACGACTAAAGAAGCTTTAAAGTGGAAAAATAATGGCCTTGAAATAGAATTGCCGGCGAATACAGTTATCAACTTCAGCGAACAGGGTGCTGTAGCCGTAACAGAATAAAGTAAAAAAATAAAGCAGAACTTTCAAAGTTCTGCTTTATTTTTTTACCTGTATTGATAATTTATTTAAATAACTGCCGTTATCATCAGTGACCCAATGATTTCTGATCGAAGTCATGTAAATATCACTGACAGCCTGTAAATTGTTTTCCTGTAGATATCTATATAACTGATCAATATAAGGTTTGCCGTACGAGCAATAAATACCTTTAAAGTAAATTGTGGCATATAATCCTGCCGGTTTAAGAAAAAAATAAGGCGAGTCAAAAGGCTGTGTAAAGGATTGATAAAAATATTTAGTATACGGACGTTCACAAGCCAGAAAAGAATTTTTATCAAGTATATAACCAGAAACGTGATTATTAAAAGTTATATAATCAGCTAAAGTTAATAAATGTTTAGCGGAAATTTTTGTTCTGATTTTTAAATCAGCATTCTGTGGCACCGGATCACTTAGACAAAGATAATCTTCCTCTTCATTTATCAAAGTTATTATTTCCAGAGGCAAAGTTTCGGTATTTTCCAAAAAACATATTCTCTCGCTGAGTTCAGTACGCATTTTTTGAAGATCAGATAAAAGCTGATCTAATATATTGGCACGTCTTGTAAGTAAATTTTTGTAATTAGAGGTAGATTTATGCTTAAGATATTCCGCTATTTCAGGTAATGATACATCTAATTTACGTAATGCCAAAATGATTTCTAAAGAAAAAAACTGCCTTCTCGCATAATAACGATAACCGTTAGCATCGATAAATTCCGGTGTGATAAGGCCAAGCCTGTCATAAAAAAGCAAAGTTTTTCTGTGGATTTTACATAAAGAAGCCAGCTCACCGGTCGTAAATAATTTTTTTTTATTTTTCTCCATAAATTTTCACCAACCTCTTGACTGTCTAATGACTATACATAGTATTATATCACACATAGTAGAAAAATAAATTTGATATTTGATACTGGTAATGTATAATAAATAAAAGTTAGTGAGAATCTAACACGGTCCCGCCGCTGTATTAGCAGTAAAATACTGCTTAAGTCAGCTTTTACCAGTAACTCTATTTCTGCGAGAGACAGTATAGGGGAGAACAGGCACGAATTTAGCCTCTATTCCTCCTTATCTGTTTTTGGGAAAAGGGGGCTTTTCTATTTTTTAACACTTTTAAAGCAGGGTGACAGTAAATTGAAAATTGAAAGGAAGTTGAATTTGATGAAGAAAAGCTTGAACAAAAGCGCGCTTATGGCAGCACTGATAACTGGTAGTGTCATCTGGGGGGGTACAGCAGTACACGCAGAAGAACCGGAACAGATTTTTACCCTGGATCCAATGGTTGTTACGGCACAAAGAATGGAAACAAGAGATTTAGATACTCCTGCAGCAGTTGAGGTATATGATATCAAGAGAATTGAGGAAAGTGGAGCTAACAATGCATTTGATGTCTTGCAGAATACTCTAGGTGTTACTATACAATCACAGGGATTTAATGGTGCTGCGATGGGTACGATGACAAGTAAAATAATGATTCGTGGTGCCCAAGTGGGTACTTTGGTTTTACTTAATGGAGTGCCCATGAATATGGATGGTAAATATAATCTTGAAGATATTCCCAGTGATGCAATTGAGAAAATAGAAGTGGTAAGGGGCGGCGGCTCTGTATTATATGGAAGTGAAGCGACAGGAGGTGTAATAAATATTATTACTAAAAAAACTATAAAGAGCAGAATTAAAGTTTCAGCGGGTAATTTTGGTAAAGAACGTTATGATATTTCTTTAGGAGCAGGAAAATTTAGCATTGTAGCAGGTCTCGAAAATCGTGGTAAGGCTGAAGGTATAAGTAGTCTTGCTGATGGTAAAACTACGGGTAATGTTTTTGATTATGCTAAAGGCGAGCGGAAAAGTGTTATGTGGAACTATCAGATCGCAGATGGATTAATATTTACCCATAATTATTCAAAGAATGAGCATAGATACCTTCAAAAAGATGCTGTTAGTAAAAAATATACTGAAATGAGAGATTATTATGATACAGATAATAATTTTTTGCTGAGCTATGATAAAGACGATTGGCAAGCACATGTGTCTTATGGAACTCAAGAAAAAACATACGATAAAATTTCACCATCTGGTAATGGTTGGAAGGCTCCGACACTTAATAGTTGGAGGAAAGGGCATAATACAAACTTGAATGTACAGAAAAAATTTGATGTGGGACGAAATATTTTATTAGTTGGTGCGAGTTTCCAGAAAGAAGATATGGATCTGCGGGGAACTTCAAATAGTATGAGTTATGATAGGGACAATTATTCTTTGTATCTTTCATATGATATGAGTCTAAATGAAAAATCAAATTTGCTTTTTAATATGCGAGAAACTTGGGCTGTTGGTTCAAAGGCTACTGAAACGAAAAAAAATGGTGCGAAAATTACGACAGAAAATGATGACCTGAGTAAATTTACCCCTGAAGTACAATATCTTTATAAAATTAATGATGATAGCAGTTTTTATGCTAAAGCAGGAAAATCTTTTAGAATGCCTAATTTAACACAAATTTACGGAACTTCTAATATTTTACCTACAACAGATCTTAAGCCAGAACAGGGTACACACTATGAGATAGGTTATAAATTAAATGAAAATAAAAGATCATGGAGGGTCGCTTTATTTAGTTATGATATAAAAGATTATTTAAAAGCTGCTCGTGACAAAAATGATGATATTTATTATGTTAATCAAGATTTCCGCAATACTGGTATTGAATTGTCATGTACTACTGTCCATGATAAAAATTGGAGCAGTAATATTGGCTTAACATATAGTAAGCCTCAGGCAAGAAATGAAGAAGAATATGGAGATTTAGGCTGGCATGACTGTTATGGACGTTATCAGATCAATGGTACTCTTAATTACAACAAAAATAAATTTAACGGAATGTTATCAGGAAATTTTGTAGGACATAGAATTTCTAATACTTCTACCGAAAGAAATATCAAACCACAGTTTTTTACAGACCTTGATTTATCATACAAACCTGAGGATAATCACAAAATATTTTTCCATTTAAATAATATTTTGGATAGAATTGATATTACAACTAACGGTGATACTAACTATCACAATCTTGGCAGAAACTTTATGCTTGGATATGAGTATAGCTTCTAAATTAACTTAAACAGGAGAACAGAATGCGCAGTTTTATTTTAGCAATAATCATGATACTAGCGGTAACAGGCTGTAGCTTTGAAAAACCAAACGCTGTTATTGAAAACACGGCAGTTCAAACTCAGTATCAGGTAACTGATGACAAAGGGAATATTCTGCATTTTAGCGAATCCCCTAAACGAATCTATGCCACAACGCTCAGCCTTGAAGAAATACTCACAGATATGGTTCCTTTAAAACGCATTGCAGCAATCTCGGAACCAGCTGCTGATCCTAAAACATCATTGATTATCGATAAAGCTGCGCAGATTCCCCTGAAACTTCCTCAAAAAGTAAGCGTAGAACAAATTCTTGCCCTTAAACCCGACCTTGTGATCGTGCAGGAAAACTCAAACACAGCATTTATCCAAGCCTTAAAAGATGTAGGGCTAAAGGTATATATAACAAAAGTGCCTACCACGCTGGACATGGTACGTCAAAGAATAATTAATTTATCGGTGGCTGTAAATGAAAAGCAGCAGGGAAACAGAATAATTGACGAATTGGATCATAAAACAAAGCTTGTAAAAGACGTAACCGGTGCAATACCGGCAGAAGAAAAAAAGATATTGATGGGGTATTCGCTGCTGGGGGTTTTTGGAAGTGTAGAAGGTCTGTTCAACGACATCTGCATCAATGCCGGCGTAATCAACGGCGCTGCCGTAGCGGGCCTTGTTCGTGGTGAACATCTAAGCAAAGAAAAAATAGTAGAAGTCAACCCTGATGTTTTGATGTTTCCAGATTACAGTTCGACCCAGGAAGGCGATACCGTACTTTTTAGAAAAGAAGTTTTAAAAGATCCGGCACTGCAGAGCATCAAAGCAATCAAAAATAATAATGTCATTATCATAAAAGATCGCCACAGATATGCCGCTTCGCAATATATAGGCGACGGTATCTTAGACATAGCTCAAAAAACATATCCGGAATATTTTCGGAGAAAGTAAAAAAGTAAAGCGTGATATCTTTGGTATCACGCTTTACTTTTGATTTGTACTTAACCCTTAAATATCAAGCCCCGCAAGATAACTGCCAACCCTGTCGTGAAGCTTTTGCGCTACCTGATCGCGAACGATGCTGTAAACGTCGGGATTAAGAGTGATAGTGTTTGTGCCTGCGAACAGCTTAAAATCAGAAGTTGAAAAATCAATAAACAAAATCTGCTTAAAATTCTTTTTTGTCTCCAGATAAAGCGCTGCAAAATCATACTCTATCAGACTGTTCTTTTGCGTGCAGACACCAAGACTGATATTACCCATTTGGTCAGAACACGTATTAAATTTAAACAGAGTTAGCTTAGAATCATTTTCGGGCAAATTTTTTAAAGCATTGATCGTTGCCTGCGCTAAAAGCAAGGCGTTGTTTTGCAGCAGGCCGTTGATGATTTCTAAAATAGCCTTGTCGGCCGTAAAGCTTTTACCATGTATTTTATATTGCCAGAAAGCCGTATTCTGGCTTACCCAGCCTAAATTCAGCAGAACCTCTGAAAATTTATTGTACCAGCCTTTCACGTCATAACGGCCGTGTTCATCTTTTGGATAAGCTTTATCTGCCGCTAATTGAGCCAATAAAGTTGAATTCAAAACATCGCTTTTTTGCTGCTCGTTCAAATCGGCGGCAAAACTTTGCAGCATTCTGTTGTTGATACAGGCAGCAGAATCAATAGCCTCTTTCGCATCAGAAGAACGTCTAGAATCAAATGCAGGCAAATCTAATGCCTCTATATAATGACGAGAAGCCCTTAAGAATGCGTCTTTAAAAATAGAATCACTGACAAAATCAGGCATAAACAAACCTCCTTTTAATTAAAAATAGAAAACTTAATCTAATACAACTAATTATAAAATACTGCCAATCAGATGAAAAGTCAATCAAATAATATAATAATATAAATAGCAACGATTATTGACTGATGACTGCAAACCGTTTATAATAATCTACATGTGCAAGCAGACAAAATATAGTAGTATATTTTAAGGAAACAGGCAACGATACAAATGCAGAACAATAAACAGATCAGTCCGGAAAATATCCTGCATATTACAAGCGGGGAAATAACTGCAAATCAGCTTAAAAAGCAACTCCCACAGGACGATATATTGCCTTTTAACGAAGCGATGTGCGAAGGTGAAACCTGCGCAGAAATATTTTCAGATGCATTTTATCGTTTAAGAGCTGCTGCCTATGAAGTTCCTTTACAGGAATATCTGCAGAAATCTCCAGGTAACTTTCTGCAAAGCTGCTTGAAGAATTATGATACTCTACATTTGTATTTTGACTATGATATGTTCTGCGCAGTAAATGTAATAACATTGCTTGCCTTTTTAGAACAGGCAGAATATCCGGGGCAGATAAAATTTCAGCTGTTGGAAGCCGATGGGACAGTTAAGGTCCTTGATACGTGGCCTGTGATTTTGGGAAATTATAAAAAATGCTATACCAAAGTCCTGCTTGACCGTCAGCGGTTTGTGACTGGCAATGAACTTTTGGACAAAGGGATAGCGCTGTATCTTGATTATAAGAAAAAGAATAATCGGATTACCAGGTATATCGCAGCTCATGGCTCAGCAGAACAAATGCAGCTGGTGCAGGAGCTGTTGCTGAAGTTTGCTGATTACGGCCTGACGGATATGGCGGCGGCTAAATTTATTGCGGCAGTTCGGGATAAAAAACGGTAATAATAAATTTATTATAAACAAAAATTAAGGAGTGTTGGAAACGATGAAAAAACAAATTATGACCTTTATTTTGACGATTGTCATGGCACTGGGCATTTGCGGCGCTGTATCAGCCGCCGAAGCCGGAAATATGGTAGGTTACGTTAATGTCCAGCAGGTATTTCAAAGCTATCCTGATATTAAAACTACCATGAGCGCTGTTGACCTGGAACGCCAAAAAGCGCAGCAGGAATTTGAAAGCAAGGCGGCCTCTTTAGATGACAGCGGTAAACAGGCCTTAGGCGAAAAACTGTCGCAGCAGGTAGCCAAACGCGAACAGGACCTGATGGGGCCGATCCAGAAAAAAGTTCAGAAAGCTATTGCCACAGTAGCCAAACGTGCCGGCATCAGCAGCGTAGTTGACAGCAGCGCAATGCTGTATGGCGGCAAAGACCTGACCAACGATGTAATTGCTGAAGTGCTGAAATAAAATACAGAATAATCTCAGACCCCGCGCAAGCTTGCTTGCGCGGGGTCTTTTTATGCAACAAAATAGTTGCTGAAAAAGAAAATTAAATAATAAATAAAAATAAAAGATTGCATTGTAAAATTGTTTATAGTATACTTGCAAAATAAATGTATATGGATATTATCAGGTGACACAGGTCTTAATAGAGAAGCTGGGTGTAAAACCCACACGATCCCGTCGCTGTAAAAGTGAGTTCATCCAAAATATGCCACTGGAATTTATCTGGGAAGGCTTGGATGAATGATGAACTTGAGTCAGAAGAACTGCCTGATAATTACTTTACTGCTGCGTGAGACAGTTAGGTAATGTTATCGGCTTCTTTTATTTTGAATCAAGCTGTTTAATGCCTTTTGCCTTAGCGCAGAAGGTATTTTTATTTTGGGTGATTGCAAGTAAAGGCAAATAATGTGCGGTCATAAAGAATGAGTACAGGAAATGTCTTTATTTCAATAATAAAAATGTAGTGAAAGGAAGTTGAGTATGTCAAAAAAGAATTTGAGTAAAAGTGTACTGATGGTAGCACTGATAACTGGCAATGTCATCTGGGGGGGTACTGCAGTACATGCTGAGGAACCAAATCAGGCCTTTACGCTTGACCCAATGATCGTAACTGCTCAAAGAACAGAAACCAGAGACCTGGATACACCGGCAACCACTAATATCATTACTGAACAAAATATCAAAGAAGCCGGCTATAAGAACGTTTTTGACGCTATCGAACATCAAGTAGGCCTAACAAGTACCGGTTACGGCGACGCCGGTCAGGATTTTGGTTTCAGTTCAGGCCGCACCGTTATCCGCGGCTACGACCGTGGCACCCTGATCATGGTAGACGGTATCCCCATGAACCTTAAAAACTATAACTCCTTAGACGGTATCCCCATAGATATGGTACAGCAAATAGAAATCATAAAAGGCGCCGCTGGAACCCTGTATGGCAGCGAAGCTATGGGCGGCGTAGTTAATATTATTACTAAAAAGCCAGGTGGCAAAACTCAGGTCAAAGTAAAAGGCACCGTCGGCAACTATTATAAAGATTACGGCGTTACCTATGCGGGTGAAAAACTTATCGTAACCGCATCTAAAGAATATTCCAACAAGCTTACCCACAGCAACGCTTATCCGGAAGGCTCGTCTACCGACTGGTGGGTAGGCAAAGGACAGAAAAACAGAGCCGGGATCTCCGCCGCACTGACAGATGAGATCGGTTTTACTTTCATCTATCAGGACGGCAATATTACCCGCGGCAGCAATAACGATGCCAAAAAAGTAGGCTCAGTCTATAAAAAATATAATTATCGTTATGACGACAAACGCATTACTACAGGACTGACCTACGATGGCAAATCTAACGGCATCAAAGCCATAGTAGGTTATAACTACCGCCGTACTGAAGGCTACGACTTTACCGCAGCCACACCAGGCCCTGTAAGCTCATCAGCCGATTTATCAAGCTATATCGGTGACGTACAAAAGACCTGGAAACTGGGAAAAAATACCCTTATAACCGGCTACAGCCTAAGACGCGAAAACTATGAAAACCTGGTTACCAAAGCCAATAAAGCCCACAGAACCAGTAACGCCATCTACCTTTCGTATAACAACGTGTTCAGCGATAAATTCAGTGCTACCCTGGGACTGCGCGGCGAAATAATCGACGACCCGGTAAAAAGCGAAAATATACTGAACCCGCAGTTCCAAACTCTGTATAAAATCAACGACAATACCTCGTGGTACATAAACATCGGCAAAGCTTTCCAAATGCCAACAGTAGATTCATACTATGGCAAAAAAGCCGCGGCCGGTACATTAAAGCCCGAAGAAGGCTGGACCTATGAAACAGGTATCAAAAAAATCTACGATAACAAAAGCATCAAGCTTGCAGTCTTCCATATGGATTTTGAAAATAAAATAGGCTGGAGCGATAAAGACCCCGGTACCGGTGAACAGTATGCCATAAACAAAGGCGATTTTAGAAATACCGGTATCGAAGCAGAATTTACCCATAATGTAAATGATAAATGGCGCTATTCTTTGGGAATTGGCTATGGCAACCCCGAAGTAAAAGATCCTTCCGCTGCCAACCCCAAATGGGTGCAGGATGACGGCAGGATAGATGTATCAGCTTCGGTTTTTTATTCTATCAGCAAGCTTACAAGCGGCCTTACATATAAATATTTAGGCGACAGGGAATATTACGGTGGGCATGACGTCCCGTCAAGAAACCGTTTGACCTGGAATACTTCGTATGATTTGACTAAGAATGACAACATAACCCTGACGATGAATAATTTGTTTGACAGGGATAACTATTCTAACAGATATGGTAACCTTGATTTACCATTTAACTGGAAAATAACCTATACCAGAACCTTTTAAAAAAAGCAGCAGGCAGCGCTTAGGCGCCGCCTGCTGCTTTTCGTCTAAGCACTTCTTCACTAAAATTTGCAACCCTGGTATATTTTCAGGACATAACAACACCTCCGGCTGTAGTTTCTATTCTACAACAGGAGGTGTTTTATTTCACTGTCCGTTTTTCGGGGTATAGTCCCCAAATACTCAGAGGTTTTTTACGGCTAAAAACAAGTATAAGCAAAATATAAAAAGTATACAATCATTGTACACCTTATCAAATATATTCTACCTGCAGACAAATCTGGGAAATTTCTTCTTTTGTAGTAGTAGCAGACCAATAATTCCTGATAGGAAATACAAAAATATCACTGCAAGGCTTCAAATGATTCAGTTCAAGGAAATTTTTAATTTTCAATTTGATGTCATCATCAATAAGCCCATAATGGCAATTACAATACAACGAAAGATATAAGCCGGATTTTTTACAGAGAATATCAGCAACAGCATCTATATTACAGTCGTCTATCTGTACAAAGATCCTGTATCTGGATAATTTGCCGCAGTCAAGAAATTCATTCTGGTCTAACGAAAAACCAATAACACAATCCTCTAAAAACTGGGAACGTAAATGCGGCAGCATATACTCTGCAATTTTTAAAATCCGTATTTTAGTGGGTTGGGTTAAAAAAATTTCCTTGCTTTGATAATATAACTGTTCAGGCTCTTCAGACAGCATTATCTGATCAAGGCGTATGTTTTCTATTTTATCCAAACGGGTCAGACGTTTTTCAAGCGCCGCTTCGTATTGCTGCAGCTGCTTTATTTTATATCGATATTCGCTTAATTTTTGACTGTAGATCTGTTTAAGGTCCTGAAGATTTTTATTATGCAGATACGCCATGATGTCTTGAAGCGGAATATCCAGTTTACGCATGGTTATAAGAATTTCTAAAGAAAAATACTGCGATAAAGAATAATAACGATAACCTTTGTCATCGACAAAGGTAGGCGAAAAAATATTATTTTTATCATAATAAAGAAGAATCTGCTTGGAAATGCCAGTTAATTTGGCAAGTTCCCCGGGCGTAAAATAATTTTTTGATATATTTTGCATAAAACCACCTTGACACTATAAGCATTATATACTTTATCATTAGATAAGTAATACAGTAACAAAAGCTAATTAAATAAATTATCAAAAAGAAAAAACGTGCATAATAGTGACTAATATGATTTTACTGTATTACACATTAAATGGCAAGGAGTTAGAGCTGATGATGAAGAAAAGTTTGAGTAAAAGTACACTGATGGTAGCATTGATAAGCGGGAGTGTCATCTGGGGGGGTACAGCATTTGCTGACAAACAACAAAACGAGATAGAACGCTTTGAACTGGACCCTGTGTTAGTTACTGCTACGCGCTATGAAACACGTGACCTTGAGATCCCTGCGGCAACGGAAATATTTGACCAGGAAAAAATTGAACGCTTGGGTGCCAACAATGTCATGGAAGTAGTTAGAAATATACCCGGCTTTACGCTGACTGCTTCGCCTACGGGCAACACATATATTGGTTTTAGAGGCGTATCCAAGGATAATGTTGCTATTTTAGTCAACGGCATTCCGCTCAATCAGGACGGTAACTATGATCTTGAATCCATTTCGACCGACATCATTGACAGGATCGAAGTAGTAAAAGGCGGCTCGGCAGTATTATATGGCTCTAACGCCAGTGCCGGTGTCATCAATATCATAACCAATAAAAAACAGGGCAAAACCAAAGTTCTTGCTGGTTGGGGCGATAAAAATAAATTCAAAGGCGCAGTCAATGTTGCGACCGATAAATTACAAATCAGTTACAGCCGGCAGCAGTCTAAAGGGCGCGGCAAAGTGTATCAGTCCAATCCTACAAGTTTTTATATGGGAGATAACCTGGAAAAAGACAGCTTGAATCTGCAATATAATATAACCGATAATTTGCTGTTTCAATATATGTACAGCAAAAAGATTTCCGACTGCTCCAAATTAAATAATGGGCAATATGCACCTGGTTTCCATAGCAATATCCAATATCATTTTGGGCAAATGCGCTATAACAATAATGATTTATCCGCTGCCGTATATATGCGCAGCAGAGATTGGAAATACAATACTACTACACATCAAAAAGGTCATAATATCGGTGCCGATATTCAAAATAAATGGCAGCTGGGAAAGGTTGTTTTAACGGCCGGTGCCAACTATGAAAATGAAGACACCAAAAATACTGTCGGAGCTGAAAGCGCCAAACGTGACAGTGGTGCAGTATTCTTCATGACCGAAACGCAGTTGGGTGCCAAAACAAAACTGTTTTTAGGCGCCCGCGAAGCATATGTAGAAGAATCAGGCAGTAAATTCTGCCCGCAGCTTCAAATATTGCAAAACCTCAGAGAAAATGAAAATCTTTACCTGAACATCAATAAATCGATGCGCGCTCCCAACGTCAACGAACAATGGGGCACATCTACCCAGGTCATGAACCCTGACCTGAAAGCAGAAAGCGGCTGGAACTATGAACTGGGCTGGAAAAAGAAATTTACCGACAGCGATCTGATTAAATTAAATGTTTTCCATATGGAAATCGATGACAGGATCTATCGTGCCACAGATAGTGCCAGTGGCCTTAATATTTATAAAAATGCCGAAAAATACCGTAATACCGGCGTTGAACTGAGCTATGAAAAAGCTTTGAGCCAGAAATTCAGCTACAATTTAGGAGTTTCCTATGCCAACCCGCAGCAGAAAACCATTGGCAGCGGAGAATGGGAACGCACTGATTTTAAACTGGGGCTGAACGCTGGCGTAGGCTATAAACTTGCAAAAACTTCAGCCAATATTTTTGCCAACTATATGGCAGGCCGCGTAAATGGAACCAAACCGATGCTTGACATTAACATGAACATTGCGCATAAACTGACAGATCAAGACACTTTAAGACTGACTGTGTATAATCTGCTGAACAGAGACGATATCAGAACCGGTTCCAGCAACGGTACTTCTGGCGCATTGCTGGAAGAACGCAACTGGATGCTGACCTATGAACGCACCTTTTAAATAAAGAGTATATTTTGAACGAAGGGAGATGACCGTCGATGCCCAAATATTTGCTGTACCTGCTATTGACGCTGGCCTTCTGCCTAAGCGGCTGCAGTAAAAATATTGACCTGCTGCCATCTAGCGGGCAGCAGCAACAAAGTTACACAGTACGCGACCTCCGCGGTAAAGAAATCAGCTTTCCAAAAAAGCCTGAACGTATTGCCAGCAGCTTTGTTTATGCCGATGAAATATTGCTAGACCTTGTTGAGCATCAAAAAATAGCAGGCGTCAGTAAATGGGTACACGACCCGGGGCTGTCGATGGCTTATAAACAAGCTGAAGACGTACAGGGCATAGTAGAAAATAACCTTGAAGCCATAGTAGCATTGAAACCTGATCTGCTTTTTGTGCCGGACACTGCCAAGCGTGAATATATAGACAGCCTGGAAGAAGTTGGCATAAAAGTATATGTTTTTAAATACATCTCCAGACTCGACGAAATCCCTGCCTTAGTACGCAGTATGGGCGCCGCAGTAGGCGAAAACGAACAGGCAGAGCAGATCGTAAAAAATATGCAGGCAAGGCTCGCTGCAATGCAGGCCAAAGTAGCAGCCATACCACCGCAGCAGCGCCGCTCAGCCTTGCTTTTCTTGCGCTTTGGAGCGATAGGCGGAGCAGGATGCATCTATAACGACATCATGACTGCGGCCGGCATCGACGACTGCTATGAACAGGCACGCCCTGTTACCAAAGACTATGCAGGCACCAGCCGTATTTTGAGTAAAGAAGAAGTTATCAAAACCAACCCGGAATTTCTGCTGCTTGGCTCATGGTCGCAAGGCGGGGCATATAAAAACAGCGAAGAACAACTGGAAGAAATATATAATGACCCGGCCTATGCCGGTATAACCGCCATTCAAAAACGTCAGGCTGTAGTTATACCGCAAAGCTACGTCAATTGCCTGTCACACCACGCCGCCGCAGGAATAGAAAAATTATATGCAATAGTTTATGAAAATACGAATGGGACGAAAAAATGATCAGAAATTCAGAACGGAAAAAAGTTATTCACTGTAACTTGATGAGTGTTTTTCTGGCTGCCGCTTATAATCCTCGGGCTGCAATAGTCTTTCATGCTCCCAAGTCATGTTCGCACATTGCACACAACGCATTTTGGGAAATGCGCCTTAAAATTACCACTAATAAATATTTTAACGGCCAATGTGATGGCAGCAACCTGTTTGTTACCGGGCTGGCAGATAAAGAAGCTATTTTTGGCGGCGAAAAACTCTTAAAAGCATGTCTGCTGGACATTGCCGCAGTACGGAAACCGGAATATATCATCGTAGCGGCAGGCTGTGCCGCCGGAGTTATTGGCGACGATGTTGAAGCGATCTGCAGAGAAACTGAAGCCAGTACAGGTATACCTGTTTTATGTGTCGAAGGCTCAGGCTTTATGAATCAAAAAGCGGTGGACGGCGTACTGTCAGTCACCAAAGCTTTATGTCAAAAGCTCGTCTATCCTTTAAGCGGTACTGCTAAAAATCCAGCGGCGCTGGCAGTATTTGGTATCAACGTCATTTTCAGCCGCGAAAGTGAGATCGATGAAATCAACAGACTGTTAGGATTGTTCGGATTTAAAAATATCTATTATCCTCCTGGCGGCATGACTTTAAAGCAGCTGCAGGAAACTGCCGCAGTCAGTGCAGTTACAGCGATGGGATTCATCCCCAAAAATCTTGAAGCAGTGCGGGTTTTTGCCAGACAGTTTGCCGAAACCATGCAGATAAGCTACATAAATTTAGGTATCCCCAGCAGCCTTGAAGCAACATATGAATGGCTTTCTGACCTTGGAACTGCTTTAGGCAGAAAGCAAGAAGCTATAAAAGCAGTAGAAAAAGAACGTCTGGCCTACAGCGACTTTTTACAGAACATCACTGCCTTGCTTCAGGGCAAGAGCTATATTTTGGCTATTAGTTTGCCGCAGCGATATTTTGAACCGCTGCCGATAATAAAAATGCTGGAAGAAGCCGGCTTAAAACTGCAGGGAATAATTTTTTGCGACGAACTGACTACTGCCGAACAGCTGATGCATAAAAAGCTGCTGGGAAAAAATTTAAAAACAAACTATTACGACGAAACAAAGCTGCAAAATACTTTTGTTGATCTTGTGATAACAACTGCACCTAAAAAATGCTCACGTCCGCAATACTGCATTGGCTTTAGAAGAGTAGGAAGAAAAGGAAGCGAAAACTTTTTGCTGAAATTAGCTGAAACATTAACTGAGCAAAGGGAACTGGTATATGAAAACAGATGAAAAATTAAAACGCTGGCAGCCCTGCCAAGGCTATTGCCAAATGACAGGTGCGGCCTCTGCTTTTTTAAGCGTTACAGGCAGTAAAGTAGTTATGAACTGCCCCCGCTGGTGCGCCGTATTGGCCGAACGCGAACTGGCAAACGCAGTTAAAGAATATGAACAAAGGCTTTTTTGCTCAGAAGTTTTGGAACCAGATCTTCTATACGGCGTAAGTGAAAAACTTAAACAGGCAATAGCAGAAGCCTGCGCATCCCCGCAAAATTCTTTGCTGGCAGTGCTTACAAGCTGTTCATTAAGCCTGATCGGCGACGACATCAAAGGCGTCTGTAAAAACCTGCAGCCGGGCTGCCCGATAATTGCCGTGGATGCAGGAGGATTGAGCGGTGAATACTGGAACGGCTGGAGCAGGGCTGTGATAGAGTTACTTGAATGCAGCGGCCTGCAGCCTGCTGCACCTGAACCTTCATCAGTCAACCTGATAGGCAGCAGCACCTGCTATCCAAACTGGGAAGGCGATATGCTGGAACTTAAACGAATGCTAAAAAGTGTAGGCGTAAAAGTAAACCTCTGCCTGCTTGATAATGGTACAGTCTGGGAAGATTTAAAAAAGACAGGCAAAGCAGAACTGAACGTAGTGATAAATGAAGAACTGGGACTGCCCGTTGCCGAATGGCTGCAGGAAAAGCTGCAGCAGAAATATATTATCGCCGACACACCCTATGGCTTTTCGCAAAGTATTGAATGGCTGCGGAAAATAACGGCAGCACTGGATCTGGACTGCAATGCAGACTACCTGCTGAGAGAAATAAAAATCTTTCAGGACAGCATTTTTGATACCTTTGCAGTACTGCGCGACTATGATAATAACTGGCAGCTCAAACGGATGGTTATTTCGGCTGGCAGCAGCTGTGCCCGCAGCCTGGCACAAGCTGCCGCCTATGATCTGCCGCTGCCGGAAAAATGTTTTGTACGGATCAGTAACAGCTGCAGGAATGCAGATGAAAACAATTATCACAAGTGGCAGTATGCTGACGACTTGCCCCAACTGGATAGCGATGAATATCAGATTTTTTGCGGTACCGATAGAGAACGGATAGAAATAGGCGACATCGAAAAAACAATTTATTTTAATTTGGCAATGCCTGCAGCCAGACTGCATATTAACAGGGAAACCTATGCTGGCATCAACGGCTGGGCTTATTTTATGCAAAGCACATTCAGCCAGCTGAAACAGTTTATTTATTTAAAAATGACAGGTAAAATTTTTTATAAAAACTAGACGCTGGAAGATATGGTTATAAGCGGGCTGTACATAAGCAGTTTTGACAAAATACTGATATTAGATTTATACAATTTAGTTTTTCATAAATTAAATTTCATTAGAAAATATTTAATAAAACGAAAAAGAATATTGTATACATACTTGAAAAACAGGTTGACATAAGTAAAAGTAAGTTGTATGATTTAAGCATATCAAGAAAATAGTAATGTTTATCAGGTGGTAATCACAAAATGAGAAGCGGTGCAATTCCGCTGCACTCCCGGCGCTGTAAGGGGTTTAGCCCTAAAGCCAGCAATCAGCCTGATAGTCTAACTACTGCGAGAGACAGAGAGTTGGAAAAACTGGTATACGCTTGTTATGCAAGTTTTTCTGCCCCTCTGCGTCAGCAGGGGGGCAGTTCTTATTTCCTGCAGGTTCAGTCATAGCCTGCAAACTCCACTCAACTCAGACCTTTGGGCGTGGTGCCGCTGGGGTGGCGGCATCCATGCTTGCGGTCATAAGTGCCGGAGTAATAAATGACGTGTCCATTGACAATTTCAAAAATGAAAAATTAGAGCTGGGTATTTTGGAATGTAGAAATCCAAAGTTTTATAGGGAAGTCCGGTGGGAATCCGGCGCTGTCACGCAACTGTATTAGGGAGCTTCAGTATCGCAGTCCTTTCACTAAGGGATGCTGGGGTAATGATCTTGAGTCAGAGTGCTGACTGGTTCTATCTTTTGAACAGCCTGCGTAGACAGACTGGGAGAAAATTTTGCAGAGATATTTAAGTTTGGCGTTTTGCCAGACAAATATTTCTGCGGACGCTATGATTATGCGCTGAAACCAGCAGCGCGGAAATTTTAGTATTTTCGACCAGAAAAGCGGAGCAGGCTGTTTGGTAAAAACAAACGCTGCACTTTCACCGAATGGACTGGTAGAAAATGCAGCGTTATTTTTTGCTGAAAGTGTCCGAATTTTACAGCGGCAGGTAAAAATGCGAGTAGTGACGCGTACTTACATACTGCTGTAAAATGACAGTTTCTAAACGATGATCATGTTTAGAAACGGCAAAACAGAAATGCTGGAATTTTTAAGTTGGTGTGGAGGATATGATGAAGAAAAATTTGAGAAGGCAAAGAACATTACAAGTATTACCGGCGGCTATTGCCTTATCGTTAGGCGTAATCGCACCGTTTGCCCCCCCCCAGTGTGCATTTGCGGCTGATATCCAAACGCAGCCTGATGGCGGTGCGCATTATATCAATGTTGGCTCAACTGTTACTGGTCAGGATACGTTTCTTGACCTTGAAAAAGGAACATCAATCAGTAATAGTGTCATTAATGAATATAAAACATTTAGGTTAGGAAATTCCAATTTCTTTTCAGTAGTATCAAAAAGAGACGGCACGACTTCAACGGTTAAGATAGTAGATCCTATGTTTAATTTTAACAAATTTTTGGCAGATGACATATCTGCACCAAGTGATGCAAATGCTGTGGCTATTAAATTACGTAACAGCGATGGTGAGTACTATTATAAAGTGCTTGGAACTAAAGATAAGGGATTTGGTTATAAGGCAGCAACGAATCCAGCTACAGGAGTACTGCTTAGTCAACTTGTTGGTATGCAAACATCAGCTGCGCAAAGTGAAATATATGGTTATCTAAAAAATGGCGAAAATGAAAAAGTTAAGGAATGGATGACTAAATATCTTCCTTGTTTGTGTTATGTTCAAATAGATGCTGCGGATTTGGAAAAGATTGAAAATTATATAGATAGTAGTTCATCAGAAGGCAATAGTCAATTAAACAATTATTTGCAAAATGATCAGTATGTTTTAAGTGGTGATGATATAGCTATTAAAGGTTCCATAGAAACTCAGTGGAACTTATTATGTAGTGGCAAACCAACAGATTCGCCAACAACATATTCTTATAGTAACAAAAAAATTGAATCGAATGCTTCTTGGCGTCCGATGGATAGGGCCATATATAAAGTTACTGTTAGTGATCAATACAAATTAGAGAATAAATATTGGGTAACAGGTAGTGGGCAAGGAGCTATACCTGCTAAGGATTCCACAAGCGGTAAGTTTCCTACTACAAATGGTACTGGTACTACTACTGATAATGGTGTTGGTAAGGATGAGCAAGGTGAAGAGAATAAAGAAGTGATAGCTAATACTTCAAGTACAGGTATTTTTACGGCTATTACTGTAGATAAACTGGAAACTGGAGCGGGCAGTATTATTGATCTAAGCTACTTAAATACCAATAATGATGACGGCATACCTTTGGTTTTACAAACAGAAAATAATAAGTTGGATGTTTCATTTGAAGATCATGATCAAAATAATATTTTGGCAAGAATTCAGTTAAATCGCGCTTTGATTGTTAATGACGCGACAATGGGGCAGAATACGACTTTTAGACTAGGTGTTTATAGTGATGGTGATTCCCGTACTAATGACACAGTGCGTATTACTAACGCTGAACAGCACGATGAGGATAGCAACGGCAAAACCAATCTCAATATCCAGTTGGGCTGGGTACCAGAGATCAAAGAAGGCAGTGCAGGAGGTTCATGGACTCCCTCGGAGAAAAATATTGAGAGACAAGTTGCTCAAAATACTTTACTGGGCATTTATAATGGAGCAGATAAATTTACAGTAACAGCACAGCAGTCAGAAATAGACGGGGTTTTTGGTACTTATTTGTTGTTGCCGGAAATTGGTCAGTATGATGATTATTATAATACCGGTGTTGAAGGCGACAAACAGGGTACAGCCTGGTATTTAAAAGGTTATACCTATGCGGATACGGGAGAGTTATCGGAAAGCGGCAAAAGTGTTTCCGAAAACAGTACGGTGCAGAATAATTTTGTCAAAGCCAATAACCTCAGCCTCTTCCGCCGCAGCGAAAACCTGCACGGCGGAAGATTGAACCGCCAGGAAGCTGGCGGTAATGGGCCCCAGCATGATGAGAGCGGACTGGCCGGCGAGCTGCGCGAGAATTTATGGGCCGATGTCTGGCACGGCAAATTTGACGCCAAGGCGGCTTATGCCCGCAGCACCAACCAGTCTTATAACGGCTTTCAGGTCGGTTATGATAAGCTGCTGAGCAAAAAATTCTATGGCGGTAAGGTCTATACCGGTTTTTATGCCAGCAAGATCGACGGCAAAAGTACCACAGCTGCAGGTAAAGGCGAGCAGGACAGCTATGGCGTAGGCGTTTACAGCAGCTGGGTGGGCGACAAAGGGCACTTTATCGACCTGGGGGTCAACGCCTTTAAACTCAAAAATGATTATCACTTTACCGGTAATACAGGCAACGGCAGCATCGGTAAGGTCAAAGGCGATAACAGCACCTGGGCTTATGGTATCGGCGCGCAGTACGGCAAGCGCAATGAACTTAGTTCTAATTGGTTCTGGGAACCTTCCGTATCTCTGTATGTGGGCCATGTGGATGAAAGCAACTATAAACTGACTAACGGCTTGGGCATACACGAGCAGGGCTATGATACTGCCATTGGCAAGTTGGGGCTGAAAGCTGGTAAGAATATCGGCGACAAAGGCAACCTCTATGCTGGCGTCAGCTGGGGACACGAGTTTGCCGGCGGGCAAAAGCTGCACCAAAGCTACGGCCCTTTAAACAGACTGGTTGAAACGGTTGGCGGCAGCGACAGCTGGTGGGAATGGAACGTGGGCGGCAAAGTAAAACTTTCGCCCAATGCTGCCTTGAACCTTGATTTTATCAAAACTACCGGCAGCGACGTAGGCAACGAATGGAGCATCAACGGCGGGCTGGACTTCAGCTGGGGCGGTTTCGGCAGCGGCGGCAGCAAAGCGGCTAAAGTAAATGCTTCAGGCGGGGAGCCGTCTGTAAGCGGTGGCGGCTTTGCCAAAGCCAATGCGCCCACCGTGGTAGTGGGGCAGGCGCCCAAGGTCGGCAACGTGCAGGTGCCGCAGATGCAGCAGAGTGTTGCTGTCGAAAGCGGCAGCGCTGACAGCCGGGCTGTTTATGATATGGACGAGGCGGGCAGCAGTGTTGTCCGTGATGATACGGGCAGCGTCAGCGGCACAGTCACCGGCGGCATGGGCGAGTTTGAGCTGGGCGGGCTGACTGTTGAAGCCAAGCGTCCCGACTGGGAAAAGAACCTCAGCCCGGGTCAGGTCAGCGTTATTTATACTAAGGAATTTGAAGGCGAGCAGAAAGATCTGCCAACCTTGCTGCAGCGTGTGCCGGGTATGTACATTCAGCGTGTCAGCGGCCTCGGTCACTACACTGTAGCCCGTACCCGTGGTTCGTCCGCATCGCAGGTCAATGTTTATGTAGACGGCGTATTGATGAACCTGAACGGTGAAAGCGCTGTCAATTTATCGGCTATACCTGTAGATAATGTGGAACGGATCGAGGTCTACCGCGGTTATGTACCGGCCCGCTTCAGCGGCGCGCCTTTGGGCGGCGCTATCAACATCGTTACTAAAAAACCAACAGAAGGAACTGGGCATATTACCCAGGGCGTCAAATCCTATGGCGGCTACAGCAGTACCTATGAATACAGCATGCCGCTTGGCAGCGGCAGTTTGCTGGCTACCTATGCCCGCGACATCTGGCAGGGTGATTTTCCATATGTATATAAAGGAGCTACAACAACCCCAGAGTACAATAACAAAAGATACAACAGACAAAGCAATGGTTATCAGAATAATAACGCCATGCTGAAATGGCAGGATGATAACTGGACTGTAAAAGCCGTTTATAAAAAACTGCATGAACAGCTGCCAGCCAATCTTACCAGTCTCAACAGCTGGTCAGGCTCTGGAGGAAATGGTACTTGGTGGGAGGAACAGCATGGTTACACGGCTTCTACGCAGGATATTGATTATAAAGAATTCAGCGTCGGTCAGCGCGATACCAGCGGCAACCTGGACTGGGGATGGCGGGCAGACTATCTGCACAGTAAAAAAACTTACCGGAATACCGGCGGTTATAAAATAATGGAGGATAGACCTTTTGTAAGTGAAAACGATTTTCTGCCGGGACGTTTATGGTCGGAGTATGTTTCTAAAAAGTGGAACGGCAATATGAATCTGGCTATGAAGATGGGCAGCAACCATTTGCTGGAATTCAACGGTGATTTCAGCCGTGAGACCATGAACTGTGATGGCAACAGATGGTGGCTGAGCGATGCTGAGTCAAAACCTAATGATAGTGGGTTGCGCGAACGTAAAATGCTGAATAAATACAGCATCAATGAATATCACTTTACTTTGCAGGATACAATTACATTAAATGATGACGGTGATTTGAAGCTGACACCGATCTTCCGCGGCGATAAGGTGGAAATGGAAACCATGGGCAGCAACGACCAAAGGTGGAAATGGTCGGGTGGTGTGGCTCTGCAGAAGCAGATCAATGACCAGTGGAGCTTTAAAACTACCTGGGGTACCTATAACCGGCATCCTAATTTTTATGAGATCTTTGGTGACGGTGGCTATACTCGTCCTAATAAGGCAACAGCAGATTTTTATGATTTGGATAATGGTGATGTTTGGGAAAGCGGCAAACAGTTTGACTTTAGCCTGAACTGGCAGGGTAAACTGGCTAAAGCTGATACCAGTACTATCCTGACATGGTTCCAGCGCGATGCGAAAAACCAGATCGTTATGAGTATGCCAATGGGGGCTGGATCTGATGTTTTGGCACAGTACTTTAATATGGATAAAGTTGACGTGCATGGCATTGAACTGAGCCATAATATGCAGTGGCGCCGTTTGGGCTTGAATCTGGCTGCTACCTGGCAGAAGAGCGAGGCCAAAACGCGTCCTTCGACCGGGTCTTGGCTCAGCTCTCCGGTGTCGTTGACTCCGGAATGGGTGGTCAGCGCCAGGTTGGATTATCTGTTCCCTGGCGATAAACTGAATGTTTTTGCCGAATATAATTACACGGATGAATTTATTACCAATGCATTTAGAGATAATCGGGGCTATGTGAGAGAGCTTGGTATCCGTTCTTACAGCACAGTTGATATCGGGTTGAAATATAAATTTGATAAAAACTGGAAGCTGAGTGCCGGTGTCAACGATGTCTTTAACAAGGGCTATGATGTTATGGGTTATGAGTATAGTAGTGGTAATGGTGGGTCAAATTACAATGGCAGATATTGCAATCTTCCGTGTCCGCTTGCCGGCCGTATGTATTACACAACGCTGGAATATAGTTTCTAAATTTTATTATAATACAGCGCCAGTACAGAGATACTGACCTGATTTATATAAATGCTGTTTGAATACAGACAGTAATGAATGGCAGCGGGAACAGACCGTAGATAAGTTAACTTTAAGGAGGTTGTGAAAATGGCAAGTGAAAAATTAGCAGCAGGATTAGTAAACAGCGGGTATAGCGTCGGCTGGGTAGGTGCTTGTACTGTTGGCGTGACGGCTACGGAAACAGCTGTTACTCAAATCATTTCCGGTACCAATATGACTACAGACCCGCGTGTTTTGCCAATCAGTATTACCGGTACTTTGCGTACTTTGGTCAACAGCTATGATTACAGCGGCGTCGGCGAGTTGGGGCAGTCTGGCAGAGGTTTGTATGGTATTTACGATCCATCCAACTGGTCACAGAAGCAAACGGCTCAATGTAATGCGACTTCGCCTGTTACCGGCGTGCAGCAATGGTCTACTACCAATCCTTATGGTATTGTTTGTTTATGACGGCGTTATGTATATGATTGCTAACGATTGCAATCCTACTACCCGTAAATGCTATATTTACAAATATAATATGGCGGCGGATGCTTTCAGTGAGACTGGTTATGCTTATGAATTTACGCCGGATATTGCTGGCGATACTACGCAATGGAAAGGCGCCGGCTATGGCCTTGATTTGCAGATCAGCGGCAGTTCTGCTTATCTGATTGCAGTTTTCGGACGCTTTACCAACAGCGGTTGGACATACACCTTTGGCGAGTCAGCTATCGTAAAAATTCCTCTCGGAAGCGGTACGGCGGCAATGGCAACTGCCGGTAATAACGTGACCGGTGTGGTTGTCAACGGCACTTATGCTTACGTAACTTCTGTTGGCGGCGCTCAGCAGGCCAATGGCAATCCTGCATCGAAACTGGAAGTGTTTGATATTTCGGGTGCTTCTCCTTCACGTGCAGCAACTATTGCTGTTTCGGATATTCCAAATAGCTTTGGCGGTGATTTTGTTGATGTAGCTTTTGTTAATAACAAAGCGTATGTGTTGGCAGCTCATTATAATACTGCATATTCTCAATATAGCTACATTGTCATCCAAACTATGGATGATTCTTTGCAGAATGGTACATTAAACACTAAAGATGAAAATGATGAATATACTGTTCCACCTCTTTATGTAGAAAAAACTGTTTCTCCTGCTTCACCATGTTTTGCTTTACTGCCGGGCGAAGGCAACGACCTGTATCTGGTTGACGGCGTGAAGTTCCAAAGCATTGATACTGCTGTAGATATTGATGCTGCAGGTGCTTTGAGTACGGTTAAATCTGCAGGCGACTTTGCAAATGGGAATGCGACTGGTTATGTTATCAATACTGCGGCTATGGTAATTGAAAGAACTGCTGCTGCACGTGGTCTGGCAGCTGCTAAAGCAAGCGTTACCAAGATCGCTAAACGTCTGGCTCGTCCGGAAGATTTGGAAAGAAAGGATAAATAAGCAAATCGCTGTGTGATGAGCTTGTTTCCAACTTAAGTTTTCAGCATTATTTTTACTGCCGTATCGTCACTACCCGCCGCTTGTGCGGCGGCTGATACGGCAGTTATGCTATTTAAGTGCCGCAGCCTGCTAAAGGGCTGCGGCAGCTGAATAACATAAATTTTGGGAGGGTGTATGGTTATGGAAACGATGCAGAAAATAAAAATACTGCTTGTGGCGGCTGTGCCGCCGGCAGAGCGCGGTGAGGCCGCCTTGCTGCAACAGAAGCTGACAGCGGAGCCCTGCGGCAGATGTTTTGAAGTTGTTGCCTTGCGTGCTGTTAAGGTTGATAATGTGATTGAGGCTGTTAAAAACCTGCGTCCGGACATTGTGCATTTTTGCGGCGAATGTACGGCTAAAGGCGATTTTGTGTTTGCGGATGATGACGGAACGACCAGCGACTGGTGCAGTAAAAGCAGCTTGCTGAAAAAAATGGCGCAGGCTGTGGATGAGATCAGGCTGGTATATTTTAACGGGGCTGTTAAAGACAGTGAGCTGGCTGCGACGCAGGGAAAAATTGCTGTTTTGATCGGTATGCAGCAGCGTGGCGAAACAGAAATCAGTAAAAAATTTGTGGTGCCGTTTTATATGGCGTTGGGGTTCGGTAATCCTGTTGGTTTTGCTTTTGCCAAGGTGTGGCAGGCGCTGCCGGAAGGCGAGCGTAAGCTGGTGCTGCGCTTCAGGAATGATATTGACCCGGATAAATACTGCCTGCGCAGCAGCGGCGCGCCCATTACGCAGACAGCAGCTTTGAATTGAAGCTGAACTGCCGGCAGTATTTGCAAAATAATGTGAGTTGCGAGGTAATAGGATGAAATTTATTGCGGCAATTATTTTCAGTTTGAGCATTTTAATGGCAGCGCAGGGCTTCGCTGCCGAGGAAAGCGGCAGCGGTATGGACTGGCAGATCAGCGTAAATCCGCAGCAGACGGCGGCTGAAAAAGAGGCGGCCCGCTGGACGGAGGTTATGGAAAATTCGACCGGCAGGTATTATCTGGCTAAGGACAGCGTTTTTATGACCAGGGGTGCTTTTGGCGATAAGGACAGGAATATTTTGCAGGCTGAGGTCAAAACTGTTTTTTTGAATCCGGAACTTAAAAAACATTTGGATACCAAAGTATTTGCCCAAAAGCTGAAAGCTGGTGACAGTGTTGAGTATTGTACGCAGGTGCTGTTGTTTAATCTGCGTGCCAAACAGTACCGCGAGCTGCACAATGCAGTTTACAGTAAAAATGGCGTTGTTTTGCAAAGCAGCGATATAAAGTCGGCGTGGAAGCCTGTGCCTGCGCACAGTTTTGCCGAGATCATGCTGGAGATTTTAACGCATATTCCCGCTTCGCAATTGAGGCTGGAAGGCGAAGAATAATATAAAATATATCATTTAAAACTAAGGAGAGAATGAGAATGAGTGAGACTGATATTTTGAAATTTGCAGGGCAGGATGATAAGCCGGTAGAGAGCAATGGTTTGAATGTGAAGGCGCAAAAATGGCAGGAGCTTTTGGTAAAGAAGAATATTACCTGTTTTGGCGCCCAGATCATAGGCGACGAGCTGCATACGGTTTTGTTCAGAACTGTTTTGGACGTCAACGGGCAGAATCTGCCGCTTTTGGTATATACAGATGACAGCTTGTATACGGTGATCAAGGTGTTGGTTGCGCCTGCGGCACGTAAAGCCGAAAATGAGGCTGCGCTGTTGAAGTATTTGGATGAGCAGAACCGGAAATATAAGCTGTTTAAATATTCTACGGGTGTCAGCGGCGATGTGGAGCTGGACTGCTGCCTGTTGAATACGGATGCCGGTTTTGATGCCGAGCTGGTGCAGGTGAGCATCGATGTTATTTTAGAACATTTATTAGAGGAGTATCCTTTGCTGATGAAGGTTGTTTGGGGTGCAGAGGCAGTAGATACGACAACTAATTAAGCTGTTGTTTTAAAGTATTTGTACGTTTAAAGGGGGCGCGGGCGATGAAGGTTTTTGTCAATCCGGGACACGACCCGGCGGTTGACAGCGGTGCGGTGAACAGTGATTATGATGTGCGTGAGGCTGATGTTACCAAACAGGCTGGTGCTTTGTTGGAACGTGCTTTAAAAAGGGCCGGGTATGAGGTAAGGCTTTTGCAGAATGATGATCTGGATGCTGTGGTGGCTGCTGCCAATGACTGGCCGGCTGATATTTTTGTTTCGCTGCATTGCAATGCGTCGCCGGGCCACAATGCCCGTGGTACGGAAACTTTATATTACAGCGGGCAGGGCCGGCTTTTGGGTGAGGCTGTGCAGAAGAAGATTTTGAGCAAGGTGCCGACGATAGACCGTGGCTGTAAGGAGCGGCAGGGGCTGTATGTGCTGCGGCGGACTGTGATGCCGGCTATTTTGGTGGAGCTGGCTTTTATTGATAATAATGAGGATCTGGAGCTTTTGGAAAATGATCTGCCGGCGTTTGCAGGCGCTATTGCCGCCGGTATCGACGAGTATTTCAGGCAGGTAGAGGCATGATGAATGATGAATGATAAAGAGTTTGAGAAGGCCCAGGCTTCGATCATGAATAAAAAGGCGAAGCTGATGAAGAAGCTGCGCAGTGATCGGGCAGAGGCCTGCAAAAAGATGAGCGAGATCGAGCAGGCTATCGCCAGGACGGAAAAAGAGCTTTTAGGGGAAGAAAACGATTTTATCGTTTTGTGCGGTCAAAAATCACAGCTGCTGCGTGAGCGCGCTTTGCAGGTGGGGGAAGAGATCGAGCAGGCGATTAGGCCGCAGCAGCCTGTTGATAAGCTGACGATCTTGTTTTTGGCGGCTAATCCGCAGGATACGCAGAAGCTGGCTTTAGATAAGGAAGTCAGGTCGATAACTGATGCTATCCGCAGGTCGGAGGGGCGCGACGGGATCGAGTTTTTCAGCCGATGGGCTGTGCAGTCGCTGGATATTTTGCAGGCGATCAACGAAACTGATCCGGAGATCATTCATTTTTCGGGACATGGTTCTGAAAAGGGTGAGATCGTTTTGGATGACGGCAGCGGTAATATGGCTATGGTTTCTAAAGAGGCGATGGCTGCCGCTGTGGCTTCTGCATCTAAAAAGGTGAGGCTGATTTTTTTTAACGCCTGTTTTTCGCAGAAGGAGGCGCAGGCTGTTGTGGAGAAGGTTGAGGCTGCTATTGGGATGAATACTGAGATCGGTGATGAGGCGGCCATAGTTTTTGCGGCGCAGTTTTATTCCAGCATCGGTTTTGGCCAGAATTTGCAGCAGGCTTTTGACCAGGCGAAGGC
The DNA here is from genome assembly GCF_958349595.1 of uncultured Phascolarctobacterium sp. Classification (NCBI taxonomy): domain Bacteria; kingdom Bacillati; phylum Bacillota; class Negativicutes; order Acidaminococcales; family Acidaminococcaceae; genus Phascolarctobacterium; species uncultured Phascolarctobacterium sp. Next base: position 79,175 of record NZ_CATWDQ010000007.1, read on the forward strand.
GGCGTTGCTTTTAAAAGGGATCGCAGAGGAGAATACGCCGGTTTTATATGTAAAAAAGGGTTTGTCGGCGCAGGAGATCGTGATGGTGGAAAGTGAAGCTGCCCCAAAAAGCGGTACTGTGTCTGTGATGCAGAGAATTAAAAATATTTTTTCGTGATGAAGAAATAAAGTGAATTTTAGAATTTTTGCTTGACTACAAAAAGCATGAAGTTTATAATGACTGTATAGTTTATTTAAAATTTATTATGAATAAGCTGACTTTATCAAATTTTAAAATTTAATATGGTAAGAAAGCAGGTGTCCAAAAGCGATTGCTTGGAGGACTTAATAGAGAAGCAGGTGTAAGACCTGCGCTGTCCCGCAACTGTAACGGGGAGCGAAGCCGCATTTGTCCATTGGGGAAACCTGAGAAGGCGTGGCCGAGCAATGATCCGAAGCCAGGAGAACTGCCTGTTTTAACATCCGTGATGACTTGCGATGCACAAGGTGGATACATATGTACTGTTTTTATTGGTTTTAAAAAAACGGTATTGTCGCGTTTTGCTGTGTTTTGCAGCTTGGCGGCTGTGTATCCTGGTGCGTGGTGATGATGTATTTTGACAGGAAACTGACGCATTGGCAGTTTCCTGTTTTGTTTTTGGGATACACGGCGCAAGTCATTTGAAGGAGGGTGGGCTGTTTTGCTGCGCAGCCTGATACGGGTATGAAATTAAAGAAGATCATTAAAGAGATTGAAAAAAATGACGATACAATGATCACTGTTGATAAAGCAAGCTACATTGCTTTATTACGCGAGGTGAACAGGTTAAGGTTTAAATGTTCTCAGAGGGGAGCGGCGGCCCGCAGTAAAAAAATGCGCAGTAATGATAACAGCGAGGAACCTGAGGCGGTGACTGTATGAGGCGCAAGGTGAAGCACCTGTTTAATTATTGTGTGGTGCCGGGGCAGGAGAAGGCTGTTTTAAAAACCGGTAAAACTTTGGAGCAGTTTGTTGCGGGGCTGGGCCTTGATGGGATCGAGCTGATGGTTTACAGGAACGTGCCTTATTTTGAGTCTTTTGAGCATCTGGCTGTGGGGGTGCATTTGAATTACTGGCCGATGTGGCTGGCGATGTATCGCAATGATAAAAAAACGCTGCAGAGGTTTTTTCCGTCGAAAGAGGCTTTGCAGGAGTATTACGGCACTACTTATTGTATGGGCTGGCTGCGTAGTATCAGGGCCAATATCAAGTCGGCTCTGGTCGAAAAACCTGAGTATCTGGTGTGGCATATAGCTGAGTGTACGCTGGAAGAGGTTTTTACTTTTGAGTTTAAGCACAGTGATCTGGAGATCGTGACCGCTGCCGCTGCCGTTTTTAACAGGGTAGCTGATGAGATCCCTGAGGATGTGCTTGTATTATTTGAAAATTTGTGGTGGCCGGGGCTGCGGCTTACTGATCCGGCTGTGGTGCGGGCTTTTTTTGAAAAGATCACGCATAAGAATGTTGGTATTATGCTGGACACGGGGCATTTGATGAATACTGATCCGAGTCTGCAGTCGGAACGGGACGGGGTCGAGTATATTTTAAAGATCGTTAAGGCTTTGGGTCAGGATAGAAAGCTGATCAGGGGTTTACATTTAAATTGTTCGCTTTCCGGTGAATATGTAAAAACTTTTAAGCGTGTGTATGATGATAAGTGCAGTAATATCGAGCGGATGAAGCATGTAATAAAAATAGATCAGCACAGGCCGTTTTCTGATACGGCAGTGCAGAAGCTGCTGCGGGCGATCAGGCCTGATTATGTGGTGCATGAGCTTGCTTATAATGACTTTAATGATTTTGAACAGAACATCGCGCTGCAGCTTGCCGCTTGCGGTAAAGTAGTACCGGGCGGTGATGAAGGAGGATAATTTGTGATAAAAAAATACAGGCTGGGATTAAGGGCGGTACTGGTTGCTTTTTGCGTTGTTGCGGCTGTGTTTGCTGCAGGGTGTGGTAAACCCACTGAAAGCAAGACTCCGGCTTCAGGACGCGGCGGTTACAGCGTTGTAGATGCGACTAAAACACGGATCGATTTTACATATAAGCCGCAGCGTATAGTCTCGCTGGGGTTGAGTGCTGATGAGGTACTGTTGGATATGGTGGAGCCTGAGCGGATCGCGGCATTGACTTATTTGGCAGATGACGCTGGTATCTCGCCTGCTGCGGCTAAAGCGGAGCGGGTCAAAGGGCGGGTGCAAAGCGGCAGTTTGGAGTCTGTTTTGGCGCAGCAGCCTGATCTGGTGTTGGTCCCGGACTGGACTGATCTTAATTTTGTGGAGCTTTTGCGCGGTGCGAAAGTTCCTGTTTATGTTTATAAAACTCCGACTACGGTGAAGGAGATCAAGCAGACTATTTGCGAGCTGGCAAATGTTGTGGATGAGCGTGTTGCCGGTGGGAAGATCGTGGCAAATATGGAGAAGGAGCTGGCGTTTGTACAAGCCAGGGTCGGCAATATGCCGGCAGAAGAACGCATCAGCGTGATGGCGCTTTCTTATATGGGGCCGTTTGGGGCCAGGGGGACTACTTTTGCTGATATTTGCAATTATGCTAATGTCAGGAATGTGGTGGCTGAGTATGATTTGCCGCCTAATGCTACTTTTTCAGAGGAGACGCTGATCAGGCTCAATCCTGATTTACTTGTTATTCCCAGCTGGAAGTATGATAACGAGCAGGATCCGTCGAAAATGCGGGAGGAGATTTTGCAGAACCGGGCTTATCAAAGTGTGAATGCTGTGAAAAATAAAAGAGTTGTGCAGCTGCGTGATACGTATTTATATAGTACGACTCATTATATAGTTTATGCGATCAGGGATCTGGCGGAAGCGGCCTATCCGGAAAGATTTAAATAATTGGGAGGTTTTTGAAAATGGGTATTTTTGCCGGTGCTGTAGATTATTTTCAAAGGGGCGGGGCTTGTATGTGGCCGTTGCTGCTGTGTTCGATTGCCGCTATTGCTATTGGTGTGGAGCGGTATTTGTATTATAAAAAGGCGCTTTCAAGCACGGCTTTTGTTATGGAGTTCTGTCATTTGATGAATGATTTCAATATCGTCGGGGCGCGCGAATTTGCCGGGGTGAATAAGGGTGATGCGGCTGAGCTGGCAGTGGAGACGCTGGATATCAACGAGGATCTTGGCAAAAGGCTTGAGTCGATCGTTTATTCTAAGGCTGACAGGGCCATTGATGGTATGGAGCAGAATCTTGATTATCTGAGTGTGGTTATCGGCCTGGCGCCGATGCTTGGTCTTTTGGGTACTATTACGGGTATGATCAGTTCGTTCAACGCTTTGAATGAACGGGCGCAGAATCCGATGGCGGTAACTGCCGGTATCGGCGAGGCTTTGATCACTACGGTTTTCGGTTTGTGTATCGCGATCATGGGCATGTGCATTTATGCGTATTTGTCGAGTAAGGTGAAAACTGCTTCGCTGAATATTTACGAGGTTGCCAATGTGTTGATCGATATCGTTCAGGCCAAAAACGGCGGCAGTAAAAACTGAGGGGCGGTGTAGAAAATGCGCAGACGACCTAGAAAACAAAGCTTGCCGCCGCAGCTGATGCTGAGTCCGATGATTGATATGATTTTTCTGCTGCTGGTATTTTTTATCGTCAGTACTATGTATATGAGCGAGATCAAGACTATTCCAATCAGGCTGCCGGTGGCGCAGAATTCGGAGACTGTAAGCAAAAGTAATTTTGCTGTGACGGTTAAAAAAGATGGCGCATTGTATTTGGAAGACAATAAGATCGAGATGAAACAGCTGGTGGCCAATGCCGCGGCTGAGAGTAAACGTGATGCTGCTTTTTCTGTGATTATCCGAGCTGACGGCGAGGCTAATTATAAAACGGTTATCAAGCTGATGGATGAATTGAAGGGCGCGGGGGTAACACGCTTTGGCTTGGCAACGGATCTGGGTGATGGCAAATGACGGATAGAGGCAGACGCTTTGGCAAGGGTGTTGCCATTGCGCTTGCAGTGCATATTATTGCCGCTGCTCTGCTGGGTGTTTTGGGATACCGTTTTACACAAAGGCCGCCGCAGATTTTAGAGGTTACTTTGGGCGGCGGCGGTGGCGGCGGTGGTAAAGGAAGCGCTGCCGCTGTAAAAGGGGCCGAAAATCAGCAGCCAAGCGCCGCGCAGCAGCAGGTGGAAAAGACGCAGCTGGCTCGCCCTAAAGCTGATGATATCGTAGATCAGAAACAAAAGCCGCAGCAGCAGGAGCAGCAGCGTCAGACGCAGCAAAACAATACAGCGAGTGAAGCTGCGCAAAGCAATGTTAAGAGCGGTGAAGCTGACGGCAGCGGCACTGGCGGCGGTGAAGGGACCGGGGCAGGAACAGGTCAGGGCAGCGGTGAAGGCAGCGGCTCGGGTACTGGCAGCGGTTCCGGGAGCGGCAGTGGTCAGGGAGCCGGTCAGGGCAGTGGCAGCGGCGTTCCGGTAACGCCTCCTTATTTGGTTTCCAGTACAGATCCACGTTATCCGGCTGCGGCCAGAAATCGTGAGATCGAGGGTACGGTGTATGTAAAGATGCTGGTGAGCAGCGGCGGCAGCGTGGAAAATGCTTTTGTGGCCCGCAGCAGCGGCAATGAGGCTCTTGACGGTGCGGCTGTTGAGGCTGTATATAACTGGAGCTTCAGCCCGGCTAAGGATACGTATGGCAGCCCGGTGCGTTGTTATATTACGATGCCGGTCAATTTTGTACTGCATTAGTATTTGTTGGAGTGGTGAATTTGAAAAAATTTGGAATTGAGACTGCGATGATGACACGATATGATAATTTTGATAGTACCTTAAACAGCAGAACAATGAATTGCGCCTGCTGCGGTAAGGAATTTTTTGGTAATAAAAGCTTGCATACTTATAAAAGGACTATTAATAAGCTGCGCAGGTATTATTGCAGTTATAGGTGTTTCAGGCAGGCGGAAGCAGAGCTTGAAAAGTTGAAAGCAAAAGGAAAAAACATTGATGATATTTGAAGGTCATCAAAAGATTAAGGATGGTGCATTATGAGAAAACAATTTACAACTTTATTTTTGGCTGCGGTATTGACTTTTAGTCTGGCAGCGGTTGGCTTTGCTGAAGAAAAACAGGCTGAAACGCCTGTTGACCCGAATGCGACTAATTTAACGGCAGTATATCCTGTGCTTGAAGAGGCTGTTCCGGCAGTGCCTGTTAAGCCTGAGTCGTTAAAAGATGCTAAGGCAGTAACTGCGTATATTGCCGCTGTCGATAACTATTTAAAGGCAGTACAGAAATATATTGACGGTACTACTAATGATTTGAACAAGATCATCGACCAGCGGAACAAGGCGATCGCAAGCGCTAATAAAGTGGTTGAGGATTATAACGCTTTTTTTGAGGCGAATAAGCAGAAATAAAAGGACAGACAAATAATAAAGCCGTTGATACATTTGATGCATCAACGGCTTTATTATTCTATTTATAAGTAGTATTTTCTTCAAAAAGATTTTTGGATATGGATAATAATACTTATAAGTAGTGTTAAGAAGGGCGTGTTTATGCCAATTTACTGACTGTAGGCACAAAAAATATTTTATCGGCAAAAATTCAAAAACGTTGACTGGTAAAGTTATGAATGTTAAAATTCAAACTCAATGGGAATTGATATCATAAATAAAAAAATATCAATAAATAAGAATAGATAAATAGCTGGATTTATGATATCAAAATCAAGAAAGAAAAGGAGCTGTATTTTGGTGAAAAAATTTGAATTGGGACGCTTGATGTGTACAGTGATTTTGGGAACGAGCTTTTTAGCAGGATCGGCTTATGCAGAAGAAAATTTATCGGAATTCGTTTTGGATGGAATAAATGTGACTGCCCTGGGGTATGAAAAAAGTAATTTGGATACGCCTGCTGATACTGTTGTTTATACAGGCGAACAGTTAAAAGAAACCGGTGCCAGCGATGTGGCAAATGCTCTGAAATACAAGGGCGGGGTTTATTTTACCAATATGGGGCCACATGATCAGAACTGGATAACCGGCAGCAGCCAGATAAATTTGCGCGGTATTGATGGTGGAACTTTGGTGTTGATCAATGGCGTGCCTGCTTCTTTTAATAATGTCAATCATTTAGATATGCTCAATTTAGATGAGGTGGAAAGAGTAGAGGTTGTCAAGGGTGGGGGGGCAGTGCTCTATGGCAGCGAGGCATTGGGCGGAGTTGTTAACGTTATCACTAAAGATCAAATGAAAAATTCGCTGCGTGTAGCTGCAGGAAACAAAGGACAGCGTGATTATGCTGCCACCATAGGTATGGGTAAAGTAAGCCTGGCTCTTGGAAGAAATGAGTTTGGTTCTACCGGCAATATGACGGAAAAAATTGGTGATTTAACAATTAATTCTCCTGCTAAGACTGGTTATTATATTGGTTTTGGCGACAGTAAAAAAGATCATCTGGCTTTTAACTATAAATTTGATGACCGATTTAAATTCAGTTATATGTTTAATAAAAAGAAATATTCGATAAATTATAACGATATTGATGAAATGCTGTTAAAACATTTTATGTATGATGACCGTGAGCATTTTGCACAGATAGCATATAATGATGAAAACGGCTGGGAGTCTAAAGTTTATTACAATCAGAGACGAATCGAAAATCCGGATTATTTTGTAGTGAATTCGATGAATGTAGAGTGGGAGAAAAGTGACCAGAAGCAGTATGGGCTGGATACGAAAAAAGTTTGGCGTAGTGAGAAGGCAACAGGGTTAATTGGTATCAGCGCTAAACGAGAAACTTATGTTAATGATAATCAAAAATTTAGTAATTCTAACTCAAGTAGCAGTGCATTAAAGCCGCAGGCTCATTTTGGTACTTATGCGCTTAATAGCTTTTCATTATATGGATCGTATGACCGTAAGCTGAGTCAGGCAACAAATATAGTTTTTAGTGCGCGTGAGGATTTATTCCGTTCTGATGCCGGTGACTATAATGAGTTTTTGCCGCAGGTCCAGGCTATAACCAAATTTGATGAACATAATTCTGTTTATGCCAGTGTTGGTAAATCGTTCAGGATGCCTACATTCCGTAATCTTTATTATGGCAGTAATATGATAGAACCTAATCCGGATTTAAAGCCGGAATATGGTTGGAATTATGAAGTTGGTTATAAATATAACGAAAACGGAAGGCGGTTGAACCTTACTGCATTTAGGACAGATATCAAAGACCAAATTGTTTCTGTTTGGGGCAGTACAAGATCTAAGACGATGAATGCTTCAAAATATCGCAATACTGGTATTGAACTGCGGTATGAACAGGATGTCGATAAGCATTTTACTTATAATGTAGGCGCAGTGTTTGCCAAGCCGCAGCGTATGTATAAAGAAGGTCAGGACTGGAGCGATACTTTAGGACGTTATCAGCTAAACGGCGGTGTAAATTATGTGAATCGTGATTTTAGTGCGGCCTTAAACCTGAGCTATTGGGGTAATCGTTTTAAAAACGGCGTCAGCAGTGAAAAAATTACCGTAACAGAAATATCTTCGCCACTTTTAGTGTCTAATTTACATCTTGGTTATAAGGTTGCTAAAAATATGACGGCTACCTTTGATGTCGATAATTTATTCGATCGTAAGGATATTGCTAATGTTGGCGGAACGAGCAACAATAATTTGTATTATACAATGGGAAGGACTTTCCGGGTTGGTGTAAATTATAATTTTTAAAAGTTGGCAAAGGGAAACATAATTGTGTTTCCCTTTTGCTTTCCTGCAGTGAGTTGTGTTACAATAAAATACAACTTATGAGTAGGATGGTGTTTCTATGTTCGTTGGTCGTAGTGAAGAATTAGGTCTTTTGGAGAAAATGTATGCCAAAAAATCTTTGAGCTTGGTACTTGTGAGCGGTGGATATAAAATTGGTAAAACAGCATTTCTGCAGGAGTTTCTGCAGAAAAAAGCAGCTGCTTATTTTGTTGCCCGCAATGCGTTATCCACTGTCAATCTGGCGGCTTTTTGCCTGGAATTAAAAGAGCAGGGTCTTTGGGGTACAAAAAATGAATTCCGCAGCTGGGATAGCGTTTTAAGTGCATTATTTTTTAGAGCGACGCAGCAGCAGCTGGTTTTAGTAGTTGACGATGTACAGTATTTATTTGACTCTGCACCGGAATTTTTTGCAGCATTTGATAAGTATGCTACAAAATATAAAAAGCAGTTAAGATTATTAGTTGTTTTAGCTGGGGCGCCCTGGGCTGAGATGGAGAGGTTTTTCCTCAAAAACAAGGCGCTTCAGATCAAAAAGCATATCAATGATATTATAAAATTAGGTGCTATGGATTTTTGGGAAGCGCAGCCATTTTTGGAAGGTTTTACTGATGAAGAAAAATTGTGCTTATATGGAGCTGCTGGCGGCAACCCTCATTATATGAGTTATTTTGATAGGGCGTTGTCTTTTAAGGATAATTTGAAAAAACTTTTTTTTGAGCCCGCTGCACCATTATATAAAGAGCCGCCCCAGCTTTTGAAGCTTGAATTAAGGGAGCCGTCTACATATAATACGATACTTTGCTCTGTTGCCTGTGGAGCCGGGAGACTGAATGAAATAGCGGCAGCGGCCAATATGGAATGCAACAAGGTTTCTAAATATTTGAATGTGCTGCTGACGATGGGTGTTTTGCGGCGTGTCAATCCTGCTTTCAGCAACAGCAGTAAAATAAGCTATTATGAAATTACTAATAGTATGTTTGCTTTTTGGTATCAGTTTGTCTTTCCTTATATGAGTTCGATTGCCATTGGCCGGGGCAATCAGGTTTTGCGTAATAATATTATGCCAAGAATAGATTTATTTGCCGCCTGGATTTTCAAAAAAATCTGTTTGCAGTATTGCTATAAATTAAATAAACGCAATGATTTTATGTGTGATTTTGAAAAGATAGGCCCCTGGTGGCAGGGCAGCGGCAGTAATAAAATAGAGGTTGATTTTATAGCTGACGGTATTAAGGAAATTTGTCTGATCGATTGTTTTTGGAGTAATAAAAAGGCCGATAGTGCTGTATTGAAAAAATTGCTTGATAAAGGTGAAAATTTTACAGGAATCGATAAAAGTTTTTTATGTTTTTCTAAAAAAGGTTTTACTGATGAGTGTATGGAGATTTCGGCCAGGGATTCGCAGCTCAGGCTGATATCTTTGAAGTATATGAAATGAAAGACTTTGCCTGACGCAGAATTTATTGACGGGTGTTTATGAATATGAAAAAGAGTATCACAATAATACTGGTGTTGTTTTTAGGAATGCTGCTGGGCGGTTGTGGCAGTGATAGTGCTGAAATAAAGGAGGTGCAGCAGAAAACTATTATAGTTAAAGACAGTGTTGGCCGCGAAGTTGAGCTTCCTTATCCATTGGAAAGAGTTGCTGTCTGCAATGTTTATAATGCTGAATTGATAACTGCCGTGGGTGCTATGGACAAAATCGTCGGCGTTGATAATTATATATTTAAAGACCAGTCTGGTTTTAAAAACAGGTTTACTAAAGCGCAGGTTTTTGGTATCAGCCAGAATGCTATGAATTACGAAAAACTGGCCGAGCTGGCGCCGCAGGCAGTGATCATTACAGGTGAGGGAACATGGCGGGACGCACAGGATATGCTGGACAGATTTGGAATCAAAGTAATTGTAATAAATTCTTATTATACAGATCAGTTTGGTGCTAATTGCCGCCTGATCGGTAGAATTTTTGGCAGGGAATCCGAGGCAGAAGAACTGGTTGCTTATTTTACTGATAAACTGACTTATATACAAACGCAGCTTAAAGATGTACCGCGTAAAAGCTTGTATTTTGAATATCGAATTCTTGGCAAGACAGCAGTGCCAGGTGATTATTTTTATAAAATGGTCGAATATTCAGGCGCTGATAATATTTTTGCCGATGCTAAAGGAGCGCAGGTTGATCAGGAAGCGATAATCGAGAAAAATCCTCAGTATATTGTGAAGGTAGCGGATGCCAATGCTTATTCTTCTTATGAGCCGCCGACTATAGAGCAGAAAGAAGCGATCAAGCAGGAGCTTGTTTCGCGCAGCGGTTGGGCCGGTATTGACGCAGTGCGTAATGACAGGATACTGCTTCTTTCGCATTATTTGCATGGTGGGGCTTCTAAGCTGATGGGCACGATCTATATAGCGAAGTTTTTATATCCGGAATATTTGCCGGAGCTGCATCCGGAAGAAGTTTTTAAAACATGGCTGGAAAAGTATCAGCAGCTTAAATATATAAAGGGGCATTCTTATCCGGAGCTATATTAGGATGCTTAAAAAATGTCCGGTCGATGTGAGAATTTATATATTGACTGGACATTTTTTTATTGACACTAAAGTTAAAGGATGTTAAAATGCAATAGAGTTAGCTGTAGCTAACTCTATTGCATTTTATTTTATGAATAAAGTTGTTTATATTGATTTAAATATAGAATATTTTTGTTTGAAAACAGTGAGCTATTTATTTTTAAGGGAGGCAGTTTATTGATGAGAAAAATTGCGATTTATGGTAAGGGCGGTATTGGCAAGTCAACTACGACTTCAAACTTGTCAGCAGCGTTGGCACTTAAAGGCTATAAAGTAATGCAGGTTGGCTGTGATCCTAAATCCGATTCTACTAAGAATTTAATGGAAGGGAAGCGTATTCCGACTGTTTTAGAGCAGCTGAAGGAAAAGGGAGAAGAGCTGGAACTGCAGGATATCGTTTTTGAAGGCTTTGGGGGTGTGCTGTGCGTAGAAGCAGGCGGCCCGACACCAGGTATAGGCTGTGCAGGCAGAGGTATTATTTCGGCGTTTGAGAAGCTGGCAGAATTGAAGGCTTTTGAAATTTATAAACCGGACATCGTTATTTATGACGTGCTGGGTGACGTTGTTTGCGGCGGTTTTGCCATGCCGATCAGAGGCGGTTATGCCAGAGAGGTTTTTATTGTTTCTTCGGGCGAGATGATGGCGCTTTATGCAGCTAATAATATCGCGCAGGCAATTAAAAATTTTGGCCGCAGAGGTTATGCCCGTTTGAAAGGAATCATTCTGAATGCTAAGAATATTGAGAACGAACAGGAGTTGGTTGCCAAAGCTGCTGCCGAGATAGAAACCGGGATCGTAATGTATGTACCGCGTTCAGGCGATATCCAGACTGCCGAAAATATGGGTGGGACGGTAAGCGAATTTGTACAGGATTCGCCGATGGTCAGGGTTTATCAGGAGCTGGCTGATAAAGTTTTAGAATTAAGTGAAGACAGTAAGGGGGATGAATGATGAAAAATAAACTGTTGTTGTTATTGGTTGCCGTTATAGCAGGTGCACTTGCGTATTATTGCTTTAATACAGACGGAAAAAGTGAAAGTGCATCGACTGCTGCCGGTGAAACTTATAAACTTGAATATACGCCTACGCTGCAGGCTTATGGTTTTACGGAACCAGTAGTTTTGAAAACTAAACCGCAGCGTGTCGTGTCGTTGGTACATACTCCTGTTTTGGCATTGCATGAAATGGGTATCAGGCAGGTCGCTGTTCCTCAGGCGGCAATGCTGGAATGGCCGTCTGATTTGGTTAAGGAGGCAAAATTGCTGAATGTATCAATGAATTCTAACTTTGACATTGAATCAGTTATTGCTTTGGAACCGGATCTGGTAATAGTTGGCTATCAGTCTAAGGATACTTATGGGAAAATTTTGGATCGTGAAAAAATACCGGTGTATTATGTCGATGCAGGGCATGTCGTATCTTATGAGTCGATTAAGGAGCTGACTGACGTGCTGATCAACGCTTTTGGCAAAGATAACGCCGGGGCGGAAGCAATCGCGGCCAGGTTTAACAAATTGGAAACGAGAATGGCTGCTAAAAGACAGGAGAATAAGGACCAGCGCGTTATGGTGCTGCAGTCAGCACCGCCCCGCCATTATATTCAGGGCAAAGATGGTACGTTAGGCAGTATGCTTGATATGCTGGGGTACGAAAATGTATATAAGAACAATAAGATGGTGCTGGTTGATCTGGAACAGGCTTTAGCGTATGAACCTGATTTACTGTTTTGTGTAGGCGGTTCCAAAACTGCTGCTGAGCATCAGCAGGTGATGGAGGAAGATTTTGCTAAAAATCCTGAGTATTGGAACAATATTAAGGCGATCCGTGAACATGAGGTCATTTATCTGCCGATCAAATATGTTGCGACTGCAGGGATCAATGTTATTGACAATATAAATGAATTGATCGATATTATCGATGCGAAGAAGCTGAAGCACAATGAGTAAAGAAGTAAATGTTTTGCAGGTTAGTATGGTGTGTCTGGTTTTACTGGCTGTTTTGTTATTATTAGCCGTTGTGGCACTGGGAGTGGGCAGCGCCGGTTATTCGCTGCAGCAGATCGTTCAGGCGCTTTTTTATGATGAAAGTGGTCCGGTAAGGGTAGTTGTTTATAATTTGCGGTTACCGCGTTTGATCATGGCGGTAGAAGTAGGAGCCTGTCTGGCTGTTGCCGGCGCTCTTTTGCAGGCTGTTATGCGTAATCCACTGGCAGATCCTGGGATCATAGGTGTTTCTGCCGGTGCGGCTACTGCGGCGACGACGATTTTGCTGCTGTTTCCGACTTTGGTTTCTTCGGTACCGCTTTTTGCTTTTGGCGGCGCGGCTCTGGCCTGTGTACTGATCTATTTGCTGGCCTGGCGAGATGGGATCGATACGGTCAGGATAATTTTATCTGGCGTAGCGATCAATACGGTTTTAGGGGCTTATAACTCCTTTTTGCAATTATTGAATTCAGATAATCTTTCCAGTGTGTTGTCTTTTATGAATGGCAGTCTTTCTGGACGTTCCTGGGATCATGTTTATATTATTACGGTGTATGCTTTTATTGGCCTTGTTTTAGGTGTCTGCTGTATCAAGAATGCCAACATTTTGCAGTTGGGTGACGAGATGGCTCAAAGCCTGGGCGTAAATGTAACTTTTGTGCGGATCTTTTTATCGGCGGTGGCTGCTTTTTTAGCTGCAGCAACGGTAGCAGAGGCTGGTATGATCGGCTTTGTTGGTTTGGTCGTGCCGCATATTGCGAGAATGATGGTTGGATCTGACTATAAGGCACTGCTGCCGGTGAGCATGCTTTTGGGCGCGGTAATCCTTTTGGCGGCAGACACTTTGGGAAGGACGCTTATTCCCGGGATGGAGATACCTGTAGGTATCGTTATGGCAGTTACCGGCGGGCCGTTTTTCTTGTATATGTTAAGAAAGAAGGGCAAAGTAAGTGGAAGTTAAGGGTGAAAAATTAGAGATCGGCTATGATGGGCGCATTGTGGTCAGGGAAATGGACATTACTGTAAAAAAAGGTGAGATCACGACGATCATCGGACCTAACGGTTCAGGAAAATCTACGCTGCTGAAAGCTTTGACACGCTTGCTGCGTTGCAGCATGGGCTGCGTTTATCTTAATAAGGAAGATTTGTATAATATCGACAGTAAAAAACTCGCCAAGTGTATTGGGGTTTTGCCGCAGCGTCATTGTGCGCCGCCTGATTTTAAGGTCAGGGATTTAGTTGGCTATGGTCGTGTGCCTTACCAGAAATGGTATGAGCAGAATACGGAAGAGGATGAAAAGATCATCGAGTGGGCATTAAAGGCGACTGGTACCTGGGCTTTGCGTGATAAATCTATTCAGGAATGTTCCGGCGGCGAATCGCAGCGGGTATGGATAGCTACAGTTCTGGCGCAGCAGCCGGAGATTTTGTTTTTGGATGAACCGACGACATATCTGGATATTGCGCATCAGCAGGAAACGATGAAGCTTGTAAAAAGATTGAACCATGAGGCGGGAATCGGGGTGGTGATGGTGCTGCACGATTTAAGCCATGCCCTGGAGATCAGCGACAGGATCATAGTTTTGAAAAATGGCTGTAAATATGGTGAAGGCTGTCCGCAGGATATTATCACACCTAAAATGATGCGTGAGGTTTATGACGTGGATTGTGATGTGGTGCAGATGCCGGGCCGCAAAAAGCCTTTGATTATGTTTAAGGAAATAAGTTGATAAAAGGAGTTTGGTTATGGCAATGGATGGAAAAGAGCTGGTTGCAAAACTGGCTAAATTGAGTCAGGTGCAAAGCATTAAAAATATACCGCAGCTGACGCACGCGTTGTTTCCGGGTACGCATTGCCCTTTGATGGGGGCGGCAATGGCTGTCGGAGGGATCAATGACAGCCTGATAGTTGTAGTTGGCACTGATGAATGTACTTATTACACTAAAAGTATGACTGTACATTCTGAAAAATTTGGCGGTATTGGCGGGCGTTGTGTGTCGGTTGTTTTGGATGACCATGACGTAACCTTTGGAAGTGCGGAAAAGGTGCAGGAAGCCTTTAAAGAAATTATTGAAGAATATCGTCCTCAGTGCGTCTTTTTGGTTACGACCTGTGTTATTGAAATCATCGGGGACGACTTTGACGCTATTGCAGAAGGGCTTAGCGAGCTTTATGGGATTCCGGTGCTGCCGGTACATACCGAGCATTTTAAATGTGAAGACCATTTGCCTGGCCTGGAACGGACTATCTCTGTCTGCGCAGCAATGATGGAGCCGCGTGCTTGCGATAACAGTGTTAATCTGCTGGGACAGCGTATGGGCGATTTTGCCACGACGGAGCTTTATGCCATGCTGCAGAAGGCGGGCATAAAAATTGGCTTACAGCTGCCCTGCGGCTGTACGGTGGATGATATTAAAAATGCTGCTGCGGCGAAGGTGAATATTGTAGTTAACGATATTGCCCTGCCGTTGGCGCAGAAGATGCAGGAAAAATTTGGAACGCCGTATGTTTATTTCAATAAATTCGTCATTCCT
>NZ_CATWDQ010000008.1:0-88100 GCF_958349595.1 uncultured Phascolarctobacterium sp.
TATATTTTCCTGCCAAGAGGCTTTTTATGCTGTCCGTTCAATATGGGGCAGTTCAGAATAACGGTGCTTTATTAACGTGGTGAAAAAGAATGGCCCAAAAGGTACCAGTTGCAAGACAAGCGAAGAAAATTTTATTTTAGAACAGAAATGTCTTGCGGGGGGGGACGGATGTGGTATAATGATGGCAATAAAAGAGAACGTTTGATTTATCAAAAAACAAAAGTCATCTTGCAATAAATAAATGGCTGAGACAAGACAACGACGGAAGTCGATAGTATAAGCTGTCTTGAGAGAATTTGAGAGTAGATTTTTATTTGTTTTCTTCAAAAAACAACTGCAAAGTGGTGATAGAGAAATAGAGTTGTTCTATTTCTCTATTTTTTTTTACCATGATCGGTTATCCGGAAACCGTCAGTTGACATGGAGGAAAGAAAAGTTTGAAAGGGGTTTAAAGCAATGAATGTTTATGCGTATGCAGGATTTTCGTATCTGTTCACTGCGGCAATTTCGTTGTTTATGATTGGCGTAGTGGTATTGCTCAATAAATTGATGGGCAATAATAATTCTAATGGAGAAGGGATGGAATAAGGATGGAGATGGGTTTAGTAGCAACATTGTTTCCTGGTATTGCCAGTTTATTTGTGCAAGATCCGGTGATCGCCTGTGCGCGTATTTTTATGATTATCTTTGGTTTCGTCCTGGCCTATCTGGGGTTTAAAAGGACTTTAGAGCCTTTGATCATGGTGCCGATGGGTGTTGGTATGATCTGTATCAACTGCGGCGTACTTTTTTTAGATGGCGGTAAGCTGGGCACCCTGTTTCTGGATCCGCTTGTTTCAGAACCCGGCGCTCTGATGAATATCATGCAGATCAATTTTCTGCAGCCGATCTATAATTTGACCTTCAGCAACAGCCTGGTTGCCTGTCTGGTTTTCATGGGTATTGGTGCGATGTGTGAAATCGGTTTTATTTTAGCAAATCCCTGGACTTCCATCATTATTGCTATTTTTGCTGAAGCGGGCACCTTTGTTACGCTTATTCTGGGTGTCAATCTTGGTTTGACCCCGCCGGAAGCTGCTGCTGTTGCGTCTATCGGCGGCGCTGATGGGCCCATGGTCCTGTTTACTTCTTTAATGCTGGCGCCGGAGCTCTTTGTGCCGATCTCTGTTATTGCTTATCTGTATTTAAGCCTGACTTATGCCGGCTATCCGACCCTGGTAAAAATGCTGGTGCCGAAAAAGTACCGTGGTATCGATATCATTTTTGATGCTCCGGAAATTCCGAAAACCAAAAAATTTATTTTCATTTTAGTATGCTGCGCTCTGTTATGCATTTTACTGCCGATGGCAGCGCCGCTGATCATGTCCTTCTTCCTGGGCATGACGATCAAAGAGGCTGAAATCGTTCCTTACCAGGATCTGCTGGAGAACGTTATTCTTTATGCTGCAACTTTAATGCTGGGGCTTTTGCTTGGCACTTTATGCGAAGCTTCCACGCTGCTCAATCCCAAAGTTGCGCCGCTGATCGTTTTGGGCGTAGTAGCTTTGGCAGTATCCGGGGCTGTCGGGATTTTAGGCGGCTGGGTAGTTTATAAATTCAAAAAGGGTGATTTCAATCCGGTCGTTGGTATTGCCGGTATTTCCTGCGTACCGACTACGGCTAAGATCGCCCAGCATATAGCCGAAGATGAAGATCCGTTTGCTGTTATCATGCCGGTGGCAATGGGTGCTAATATCGGCGGCGTTATCGTTTCGGCGATCGCCTGCGGCGTTTTCATTTCGACGATCCATCTGGTTAAGTAAAATTTGAGGCGGTGCGATGAAGATGGCAGAAACCGGGACGATACTGCACAATCAAATACAGTATTATGAGGAATTGGCTTCTACCAATCTGAAAGCGCTGGAACTTGCGAAGCAGGGTGCGGCAGGAGGTACGGTCGTTGTTGCCGCCAGGCAAACTGCCGGACGAGGACGTATGCGGCGGAAATGGGAATCTCCGGAGGGGAAGGGATTATGGTTTTCCGTGATCCTCAGACCAACGATCGCTGCCGAATACTGCGCCCAGATAACGCTGCTTGCAGCCGTTGCGGCAGTTCAAGCTTTGCAGAGATTAACGAATAAGAATTTTTCTATAAAATGGCCCAATGATATCATGCTGGACGGTAAAAAAATCTGCGGTATTTTAGCGGAAATGGCGCTGGCTGCCGATGGCAGCATTGAGTATGCCGTTGTCGGTATTGGTATCAACATAAATATGTCTTCTGAAGATTTCGGAGCCCTGCTAACGGCGACTTCACTTTATCTGGCAACGGGCATCGAATACGAGCATGAACAGGTCCTCAAGGCGTTTCTGGATGAATTCAGCCTGCTTTACTCTCACTGGCACAGCTGCGGTTTTGCTTCGATCAGGCAAGCCTGGCTGGCAAACAGCTGTACTTTGGGACAGAAGGTGATTGTAAAGGACAATGATACAGAAATTTATTCCGGAACAGCGGAAGACATGGATGATTATGGTAGTTTGCTTGTACGAAATGCTGCGGGAAAAATCGAAAGCTTCGATTTTGGTGAAATAAGCATTCGCAGCTGCTGAGGTTGCAGTAAAGGGAGGATTTGAGAGATGGAAGCATTTTTGTTGGGTGAAAGTATTAAAAGCGTTGGCGTAGCGGCAATGCTGCTGGCGCTTACACGCACACTGAAAGATGAAGAAACGGCCAAAAGAGCGCTGACGGAAGCTGGTCATAAATTTGTGGTCACAGAGGTCGGCGGTAAAACATCTTATGATGATTTCCACGAAAAGGTCAATAGGGCCGTAATTGGCGCCAGTCTTAATTCAGGCATTATTGAAAAGACAGCTAATGATATCCATGCTTTGATCCATGCCACGGAAGAAGCTAAAAAAGGTATTTTAGTCAGCGTTTCCTCCAGTGCCAGCCTGGCTCTGAAAATAGCTGTCGTACGTGATACCGGCTGGCTGGCGGTAGCGTTGTTCGGTAAATCGGCTCTGCATTACATGACGAATCATGAACGGGCAGGGCTGGGAGTTATGCATATCTAGATACGGGTATAAGTGAATAGTGGCGAATGAGAGAACGAGCGCGCAGTTAACAGCTGTGCTTTGTTCTCTATTTTTTTTACCCGCATCTGGTATAGATGAAGCAGTTTTGTAATAAGAAAGGAGAGAATGTAATGGAGCTTAAAGGTATTACGCGTGAGTGGGATTCTTTAAAGAAAGACGCTGCGGCAAGAGCTGCGTCGGCTGCCCCTTACGTCAAAGAAGGAAAAATAGTTGATGCCAAAGATGCAGTAGCTTTGCTGGAGGCTGTTATCAAACCGGGCGATAAGGTCAATATCGAAGGCAACAACCAGAAACAGGCCGATTTTCTGGCGAAAGCACTTTGCCAGGTCGATCCTGCTAAAGTACACGACCTGCATATGGTACAGTCCGTTCTGACTTTGCCGGAACATCTGGATGTTTTTGAAAAAGGCATCGCTAAAAAGCTGGATATGTCCTTTTCAGGCCCGCAGGCAGGCCGGATTGCCGAATTTTTAAAGGAAGGCAAACTGGAACTGGGCGCTATCCATACCTATCTGGAACTGTATGGCCGTTATTTTGTAGATCTGACTCCGCGTGTCGCATTGATCGCGGCCACGAAAGCCGACCGTCATGGCAACCTGTTTACCGGGTTCAGCACAGAAGATACGCCGGCGATCGTAGAAGCTACTAAATTCCGTCAGGGTATCGTTATTGCGCAGGTCAACGAGATCGTAGACGAGCTGCCGCGTGTCGATATTCCCGGCGACTGGGTCGATTATGTTATCCAGTCTCCGAAACCGTTTTACATCGAACCGCTCTTTACCCGCGATCCGGCACTGATTACCGATGCCCAGGTTTTGAAGGGCATGATGGCGATCAAAGGTATCTATGGAGAGTATGGTATCAAAAGCCTGAACCATGGTATCGGTTTTGATACGGCTGCGATCGAATTATTGCTGCCGACTTATGGTGAGGAACTGGGCCTGAAAGGCAAGATCTGCACCAACTTTATTTTGAACCCGCATCCTTCGATGATCCCGGCTATTGAAAGCGGCTGGGTCGAATCTATCCACTGCTTCGGTGGTGAATTGGGCATGGATGAGTATGTTGCTGCCCGCAGTGATATTTTCTTTGTCGGTCCTGACGGATCGATGCGTTCCAACCGTGCTTTTTCACAGACTGCAGGTCATTATGCGATCGATATGTTTATCGGCGGCACACTGCAGATCGATCCTTACGGCAACAGCTCGACGGCTACGGCCAATCGTGTGGCAGGCTTCGGCGGCGCCCCGAATATGGGCTGCGATCCTAAAGGCCGTCGTCATTCTTCGGAAGCGTGGCTTAAATGCGGTGAAGAATACGGCGTTAAGGAAGCCATGTGGGGGCCGGTACACCGCGGTAAACGGCTGGTCGTACAGCTGGCGGAAACCTTCCGCGAAAAGCTGGCGCCTGGCTTCGTAGAAGAACTGGATGCTTTTGCTTTGGCTAAAAACGCTAATCTGCCGATCGAACCGGTCATGATCTACGGCGATGACCTGACCCATATCATTACCGAGGAAGGTATCGCATACCTGCATAAATGCAGAAATATGGAAGAACGTACTGCCGCTATCCGCGGTATCGCGGGCTTTACCGAAGTCGGCATGAAGGCTGACCCGAAAGAAACCCTGCGTCTGCGTGATCTTGGTGTGATCAAGACTGCCGATGATCTGGGCATTGATATGAGCAGAGCTAACCGTTCCATGCTGGCGGCTAAAAATGTACATGACCTGGTAGTTTGGTCGAAAGGTCTGTATAATCCGCCTGCTAAATTCAGAAACTGGTAAGAGGAGGAGATTAACGTGGCATTACAGGTTTTGGAATTTGAATTTAAATCTGCCGCAACTCAGGAAATAGCTAAGGAATGGTCGCATCTTGGTGTGACCGGTTCCGGCGATCTGGAAGTACTGATGGAAAAAAAGGCTTTGAACGGCGGCGTTAAAGCCAAAGTAGTTACTCCTGTGAAAGGCTTTGATGCGGTTTGGGAAAAAATGCTCGGTAAATTTGTTGCTGATACAGGTGTTGGTAATGTCAGTATCGAGATCAACGATGACAATGCTACACCGATCGTAGTTTATATGAGATTGCGCCAGGCACTGGCAGAAGCTACTGCAAAGGAGGCTGAATGATTATGAAAAAATGGACTGAGCTTGAAAACAGCAGCTTCTTTGACGCTAATGCCCGTGAACGTGCTTTGGGCATGGTCGATGAAGGAACCTTTACGGAGTTTTTAAATCCGCTGGACCGTTATTGCAGCCCGCATCTGCCGGTATTGGGAACGGCTGTGGAATTTGATGACGGTACTGTCTGCGGTGTGGGCCTTTTGGGCAAGCATCCTGTTTTTGTAGTATCAATGGAAGGTAAGTTTATTGGCGGCGCTATCGGTGAAGTCAACGGCGGTAAAATGGTCGCGACCATTCGCCTGGCCTTGAAGGCTGCTGCCGATATCAAAGCCAAATATCCTGAGGAATATGCCGCAAGGCGTCCGCTGGTCGCTGTTTCTTTTGAAACCGGCGGTGTACGTCTGCACGAAGCTAATGCCGGTCTTTTGGCTCATGCCGAAGTTATGGATGCCTTCCAGGACTGCCGCGGTATCGTCCCGGTAGTGGCTGTTGTTGGCAGCAAAGTTGGCTGCTTTGGCGGTATGGGGTTTGTCGCTGCGGCTACCGACGTTATCGTGATGAACGAAGAAGGCCGTATCGGCCTGACCGGCCCGGAAGTAATCGAACAGGAAATGGGCAAAGACGAATTTGACGCTTCCAACAAAGCTTTGGTTTACCGGACTACCGGCGCTAAGCATAAATATATTATTCAGGACTGCAACTATCTGGTCGAAGATAAGATCGGCGAATTCCATAAAACCCTGGCGGAAGTGGCTGAGATCCCGATGGCAGAGATCGAAAAAATGCGCCGCATCGGTTCGTTGAAGCTGGTCCAGGAGCAACAGGAGCTGGTGAAGCTGGTCGGAGATATGCAACCGAAGGATTCGATGGATCTGTGGAAGTACTATGGCAACGAAGATCCGGCAGCTCTGCCTGAAATGACGACTGCGGAATTCCTCAAAGTAGTAAAACGCAGAGTACGCGCTTAAGGAAAAGGAGGAACATGAACATGGAAGAATTGGACAACACTATGATAGGTCGCGGCCGCGACGCTATCGATATGATCATCGATAAAGATTCCTTCCAGGAAAACATCATCGACGGTTACAGCTTCGACCCTGATTATGGCCCCGGTTCCGTCGTCGGTACGGCGAAACTGGACGGCAAACTGACTACGATCATCGCTAATGACGCGATGGCTTTTAACGACAGATTTCCTGTTGTTTTCGGCGGCGTCATCGGTCTTGAGGAAGGTTATAAAATGGCAACGGCTGTTTACCGGACGCTGGAAGCCGACAAGGATAAACCACTGGCAGAAAAACGCGCCATCGTTTTGATCGTTGATACCCCTGGTAACGGCCCTGGCAAAATGGAAGAAATCGCCGGTATGAATAAATCTACAGGCGGTTATCAGCTGGCTTTGGCTGAAGCACGTAAAGCAGGGCATCCGATCGTGGCTATGGTCATCGGCCGTGCTATTTCCGGCGCTTTCCTGTGTCACGGCCTGCAGGCTGACCATATTCTGGCTCTTTCCAAAGATTTCGGCACTATGATCCATGTTATGCCGCTGACTTCTATCGCCCGTATTACCAAAATGGACATCGAACGCCTGGAAGAGCTTTCTACCAGCAATCCTGTTTTTGCAGCCGGTGTTGATTTCTTTTATAAGCTGGGCGGCGTGCAGGAAATCGTCAACCAGGTTGAAGATATGCGCGCGGTCATTATCAAACATATCGACGAAGTTGCCAAATTAAAGGCAGAGGGCAAAGGCGAATTGCTCGGTCCCTGGGGCAGAGGTATTTTAGGCAATGAACGCGGCGGCCGCACTCACAGAATGGAAGCTATCGCCAAGGTCAACGCAGAATTTGCCGCTGTGGAAGATAAATATATCAACGCCTGAGGAGAATGCAGATGAACAGCTTGCTTCAGGAAATAAGTATGCTGGTCGAAGATTTCGGCTCGGCGCCCAGGCTGGAGGAGATGCCCAAGCGCACTTTGGCGGATAAAGGTATTGCGGGGCCGACAGCGGCTCATGTGATCGAAGAAGTACATACGCCTTTGAATCTGGCTTATCTCACGTTTACCACTGGTACCTCGGCGTTTCAGAATATCGTCGGCGTT
Organism: uncultured Phascolarctobacterium sp.; assembly: GCF_958349595.1. Classification (NCBI taxonomy): domain Bacteria; kingdom Bacillati; phylum Bacillota; class Negativicutes; order Acidaminococcales; family Acidaminococcaceae; genus Phascolarctobacterium; species uncultured Phascolarctobacterium sp. The sequence goes on from NZ_CATWDQ010000008.1 coordinate 7,296, forward strand.
ACCTATGCGGAGCTGCCGGCCCGCATCAAAGCTTCCTTCAGGATTTTGGAGCGAGCCGGGCTGAAACGCGGCGATAAGGTACTGGTTACCTACCCGCCGCTGGTCAATGTTTTTTCCGGGCAGGCCTTAAAGGAGTTCGGCTTGGAATGGTCGTTTTTAGTACGTTCCAGCCGCGACGCCTTTCTGGCGGCGCTGTACAAAGAGCAGCCTACCGCTGTGGTTGGGGAATCGGCATTTTTGCGGGCGGCACTGGCAGACGCTGAAAATATGGGCGTTGCCGGAGACTTGCCGCAAGGCATCAAGCTGCTGACCGCCGGCACGCCGCTGGATCTGGAATTATTACCGGTGGCTGCAAAAATCCTGCAGGCAGAAGTACATGATTTGTATGGCTGTCAGGAAATCGGCTGGCTGGCTATGGATGGCATCCCGGTCAGAGACGATATTGAACTGGTACCGACCGCGTCTAAGGGCGGGCAGCAATATTATGAACTGATAGCAGGCGGGCTGCCGATGGGTGACAGCTTTCCCTGTTCAGAATCGGGGCATATCTGTAATAAAGACGGCAAGATCATTACTTACCGCAGGGAACGGACTTATCCGGAGTATGAAGTGATCGTGAAAGCGACGACGCTGGCTTCAGCCGTTACCCTAAACAGAGTAGCCCGCAGTATCCTGCGCATCAAGGGACGGATCGTCAAGGTCTGTCCCGAAGTGCAGGTCAATGCCGGCCAGACGGTGCTGGAACTGCGTGGCGATCCCGTGGCCGGGATCAAGGTAGCTCCCGTTACCATCACCGGACCGGTGCAAACGGAATTTTTTGACAGCATGGTACAGGCACAGCTTGATTATCAGCAAAACAGTAAGGCGGATCCCGTATGGACAAAACGCAGTTAAAACGGCATGATCTGGTTTATCCAGGCAGTGCCGGCAGAAAAAGGCTGCAGCAGATATTCCTGCACGAGCTGACAGGGGAAAAGGCATTTTTAGCGGCGGATATTTTCCGTGCGGACAGCGTTATTCCCGGGATCGTCAGACGTGCGGAAGATGTTGCAGCAGAGATGATCCCCGTAGGCTTCGTTCATCCGCAGTTATGCGGCGGCAGGCGTCTGCGGCTGGCCGCAGAGTTAAAAGTGAGCGAGGCAGTTCAAGTGCAGCGGCCCTATGAACTGGCGGCAGCAAGCTTCACAGCGGCTACTGACTGTCTGGCGGCAGCACAGGCCGTATGCGCTTATGCTGCCGGGCAGCAGATCAGGCTGGGTATTTTAGGCTCGGCGGGACTGGAAATAGCGACCGGGCTGCCTTTTACCAACAGTGATTCTGATCTGGACTTGCTGGTAACAGGTTTGTCGTTGGAGCGGCTGCAGGAATTCTATGCAGAGCTGCAGGCTATCGGCAGGAAGTTTCAGGTGGATATCGATCTGGAAACGGAGCTTGCTAACGGTTATGGTATTAAAACGGCTGAATTATTTCAGCCGACGCAGACAGTTTTAGGTAAGGGTCTGCAGGATGTACAAATATTAAAGAAAGAGACAGTTTTGGAAATACTGTCACAGGAGGCATAAATCATGGAAATCAAATCCCGCGTACCCGGTAAGATCGTTCGTTTTGAAAAAGAGGTAGGAGACAGCGTTGAAGTTAAAGATGTGCTGGTAGTAATGGAAGCAATGAAAATGAAACAACTGGTACCGTCCCCGGTGGCCGGCGTCGTCAAGGAGTACAAAGTACAGCCCGGCGACCGCGTCAGTGCCGGTCAGGTCGTTGCCATAGTTGAATAAAGACAAACTAATTTAAGGAGATGTTGAATCATGGAAATTAAATCCCGCGTACCCGGTAAGATCGTTCGTTTTGAAAAACAGGTAGGAGACAGCGTTGAAGTCAAAGACGTCCTGATCGTAATGGAAGCAATGAAAATGAAACAACTGGTACCGTCCCCGGTAGCCGGCGTCGTCAAAGAGTACAAAGTACAGCCCGGCGACCGCGTCAGTGCCGGTCAGGTTGTTGCCATAGTTGAATAAGTAAATTTTTACCGTTGCCTTTAGTTGTTTCGCTCCCCCTGAGCGGGGAGCGATAATAAAAAATTGTACTAAGGTGGTGTAATCTCATGGCTATATATGGAGTTGCTTTATTGGCGGCATGTTATATTGTCGGTATTGTTCTGGGTGATATGTTTGGTGCCATCGTAGGGGTAAAAGCCAATGTTGGCGGCGTAGGTTTTGCTATGCTTTTCCTGATCCTTTTGTCTAATCATGGTATAGACCATGGCTGGCTCGATAAAAAATCTCAGGAGGGCATTGCTTTCTGGAGTGCCATGTATATTCCGATCGTCGTAGCGATGAGTTCTATTCAAAATGTAGTAGCGGCTCTTTCCGGCGGCGCTTTGGCTATCGGGTCGGGACTTGTAGGTGTAGCGGTTGCCTTTGTATTGATTCCCGTCATTTCTAAATTAGGCGGCTCGAAAGGCGAGGTGAAATAAATGGATATCGTTGCTATTACTGCGAAAGTATTTAAATCGAATGGTTTGGTTTTTGCTTTTATGCTGATTGGTATCATTACTTTGATTACCTACAAGCTTTCTGCTCTGACCAAAGGCAAGATCCATGGTTCTGCCATCGCTATTTTTGCTGGTCTGATTTTAGCTTATATCGGCGGTATTACTACCGGCGGCTCGAAAGGTCTGGCAAGTATTCCGATGTTTGCCGGCGTTGGTATGATGGGCGGCGGGATGTTCCGTGATTTTGCTATCGTATCCACCGCTTTTGGCGCGGATCTGCGTGAAATCAAAAAATGCGGTATGGTTGGTGTCGTATCACTTTTGATGGGCGTACTCAGTTCTTTTGTTGTTGGCTGCGTGATGGCCTATTTTATGGGTTATCCTGACGTAGTTTCCATGGTTACAGTTGGTGCAGGTGTTTGTACGTTCGTTGTCGGGCCGGTAACGGGTGCTGCTTTGGGTGCTTCCTCTGATGTAATTGCCATCTCGATTGCAGCCGGTGTTGTTAAATCTGTTGCAGTTATGATTTTGACACCGTTTGTTAAAAATATCGTTGGTTTGAATAACCCTCAGGCGGCTATGATTTATGGCGGTTTGATGGGAACATCTTCTGGCGTAGCTGCAGGTTTGGCGGCAGTTGATGCTAAACTGGTGCCTTATGGCGCTATGACTGCTACATTCTATACTGGTACGGGCTGTTTGTTGTGCCCTTCCATTCTTTATTTGGCTACTAAAGCCATTATGGGTGCTTAAAAGTTATTTTGGCAGAAAGCAGGTGCAGCGATGTATGATCCCCAGGCTAAAAAATTAAATGGGCAAAGTGCGTTTAAGGAAATAGTAGTAGAGATTTCAGCCCGCCAGCTTTCTGCTAAATCTGAAGCTTTACAGCAAATGAGTCTGTTTTTGACGCAGGCTGTTTTTATGGAAGTCTGTGCCCATCCCAAACCGGGACTGGTTACCCGTCATAGTAACGGTGCGCATACGGATATGAGTATTTTGACTTTTGCCGCCGGTTCTGCGGTTTTGGCAAAAGCTTTCACTGATTTACAGGTTTTAGGAATGAACCATACCGGTGATTATCGGGAATTATTTGCCAAAGTCAGGCAGTATGGCGTTAGTGCGGAGCAGGAACTGCTGCGCGTGACGAAAGGCGTCAATACCCAAAGGGGTATTTTATTCGCCGGCGGGTTAATGGCTGCGGCTGCAGGGGCGGCTCTGAATAAAGGGCTGGACAGTGGCTCGCTGTGTTCGATCGTGGCAGAGATGACGCAGGGTCTGGTAGTGAAAGAGCTGGCAGGATTGCAGGCAGACCGGCCTTTGACGGCAGGAGAAAAACTATATCAGACTTATGGCATCACGGGTATCCGCGGGGAAGTGGAAGCAGGGTTTCCCAGTGTACGCCAGGCAGGGCTGCCGGGTTTAAAGGAAGCTTTTGCCCGGGGGGCATGCTTGAACGACGCTTTGATACATGCTTTATTAAATTTAATGACTGTCGTGCAGGATTCTAATGTCATCTGGCGCGGCGGTTATGAGAAGCTGCCGTTTGTGCAGCAGCGCGCCAAAGCTATTCTGGCGCAGGGCAGTGTTTTTACTGCTGCGGGACAACGCCTGCTGGCAGAAAGCGAAGCAGTTTTCAGGGCCGAGCGAATCAGTCCGGGCGGCAGTGCCGATCTGCTGTCTGTTACAGCAGCTTTATATTTAGTTGAAAACAAGGAATTCCCTGTGGCGATTATTTAGGACAGGTCGCCGGGGAAGAGATCAGATAGATGTTTACTGCTTCCGGCATAGAAGATGTGCTTATGCCATTCCTCCATCAAGCAAAATAAGGCCCGTTCACCGGGCCTTATTTTGCTTCAACAGCAGAAAAGAGGTGTCATATGGAATTTGTTTTAAAAGCGCTGGAAGGTATCTTCAGTATTGTTTTTATTATTGGTATCGGATTTGTTTTAAGCAGACGCGGCTGGTTTGACGAGTACAGTAGCGCACTGATCGCCAGACTGGTGACTGCTGTTTCTTTACCCTTGTATATGATCGTCAGTATCAGTAAAAATTTTGACCACAATAAGCTTGTGGCCATGGCTCCTGATCTGCTGCTGCCGATCTGTTCTATGCTGCTGGCCTTTATTGTCGGCAAACTGGCCGCCCGTATTTTTAAAATCAAAAAAGAGCGCCGCGGTATTTTCTGCACTAATTTTTTTATTGCCAATACCATGTTTATTGGCTTGCCGGTCAATCTGGCGTTGTTCGGCGAAAAAAGCATCCCTGCGGTCATGCTTTATTATATGGTCAATACAACCTTTTTCTGGACTTTAGGTGTACATAATATCGTGCAGGATACGCTGGCGCATACGAAGAACAAACCGGCGTTTTTTTCGCCGACAGCGCTGAAGAAAATTTTTTCGCCGCCGCTGGCAGGCTTCATTATCGGTATCATACTGGTCTTACTGGATTGGCAGCTGCCGCATTTTTTAATGAACAGCTTTCAATATGTGGGCAATCTGACGACGCCTTTGTCACTGGTCTTTATTGGCATCGAAATGAGCAAAATACCTCTGGGGGAGATCGGCTTTGATAAAGAACTGCTGCTGGGTGTTGCCGGGCGCTTTCTGGTTTGTCCCCTGTGCGTTTTGGTTTTAGTACCGTTATTGCCGGTAACCACGCTGTCAGCGCAGGTCTTTACCATGCAGGCGACGATGCCGGCTATGACGCAGATGGCGATCGTAGCGAAAACCTATGGCGCTGATTCTGCTTACGCGGCGACGCTGAGCTTTTTAACGGTGCTGCTGGGGATCATTGTAGTGCCTGCGTATATGACTTTAGTCAGTCTTTATTTATAGGGGAGGAGTGAAATTATGAGTACGGTAACAAATGTAGAGGAACATATCAGACAGATCTGGAGCGGCAGTGCGTTTATGCAGCTGTTGAAAATCAATATTGATGAAGTTCATTGCGGCGGCGCGACCGTAAGTATGCCGATCGATTTTGATATCCATACTAATCACTGGCTGGGAGTGCATGGCGGCGCTTTGGCGGCTTTGGCCGATTCTGTCATGGGCATTACCGGGGCCAGCGTTGGCGAAGTCGTGCAGACGCTGAGCTTTAATATCAATTTTATCAGCAATCTGCCCGGTACGGGCACGGCGATCGTTATCAGCCAGATCAAACATCACGGGCAGACGACGATGGTCATTACAGCGGAAATGACTGATGAACAGCATAACCTTCTGGCAACTATCACGACAACGATGTTTATTGCCGGGCATTTTAATGAAATACCGAAAGTGTGGTAAGAAATAACAGGCAGCGTACTTATTGCGAGTACGCTGTTTTTTTGCCGCCATCGTGGAAAGGAGCTATTTTATAATAAAATTACGAAGGGAGGTGAGGAGAATGTCCAAGGAATATCATATCGTCCGCGTCAGGGTTTCTAAAGCGGAATATTATTCGATGCAGGGAAATGCCTATCTAGGCTTGGCAGTGTATGATGATACGGATTCGATGCTGCGTTTTACTGAAAGTCATTTCCAGGCAGCCCAGCAATTTAACGCAGGTCAGGAATATAAAATTTCCGGCAAAGCGGTGGGCGAGGAAGCGAAAGCAGCCGTAACCAATTTTACTGCAAAATGTGTCGAAGATGGCAAAGGTGCTGGCAAAGCATTGTCATTTGAGGTAGCAGAGATCAATGTCAAAGAAGACGGCGTAACAATGAAATAACAGCTTTCTTTAAACCTCCGTAAACAACTTGTAAATAGTTGTTTACGGAGGTTTTTTATGATGTTAAAATATAAGTATAATTTAAAAATATTTATTAAAATTAGAAATTTTGGTGCTGTTATGAAAAAATATTGGTCTAAATACGGTAATAAAAAAATATTGGCGGCATTCATAGCTGCTGATTTGCTGGCAATGTCTGTTTGCGGGGCGGTACTGGCGGCAGGGGTTGGTATTGACACGTCTTATGACGGGCGCAAGACAGGTTTTGTCAGTCCGGTCAAAAATCAGCTTAACTATGGCAGCTGTTGGACCTTTGGCATGCTGGCTACGGTGGAGGCCAACTGGAACAAGCAGCGGCAGGCAGCCATAGAGGCGGGCAAGATCACCGAAGCTGTCGCGAAAGCCGATTTTTCTGAACGCTATCTGGCCTGGTTGGGTTATAATGCGCCACTGGGTACAGATGCGTCTACCTATCCGCACCCGTTTTATCCAAGCTCTATCGATCCTGATAGGGGGATTTATGATGCCTATGATCAGGGCGGCCTGGAATTTAAGGCGGCAGCGCTGCTGACGCGTGGTACGGGTTTGACCTGGGAAACCAATGCTCCGTTTGCTTCCAAACCTTTTCAGAAAAATGATCCGGCAACGCGGATGCAGGGAGTTACATTGCAGCCGGAGGTTGGATTGGTAACACAGGTCTATGGCCTGTATCAGTATGTTGATAGTATGTCCGTTAATTATTATTATGATAGTGAAAGCAAGAGTTTTGTCAGCGATTCTGATCGGCAAAAGTATATCAAGCAATTGATAACTGAGAATGGTATTATTTCTGTCGGTATCTATGCTGGCCCAGAATGGAACGACGCCAAGATTACGGAAATATATAACCAGGACTTTGACTTGGGAGCCAACCATGAAGTAGGGCTGGTAGGCTGGGATGATGATTATGAGTTTACAAATTATAAAGACAAGAATGGTCAGCCATTAAAGGGCGCCTGGATCATGCGCAATTCCTGGGGCTCTGATTGGGGCGACGGCGGCTACGCCTATGTGTCCTATTATGATACCAGTCTGGCCGGCGGCGTTACCAGTGTTGTCGAAGCTGATCCCTTAAGATATACTTCCATTAGCCAGCACGGACAGCTTGGCAGCGATATTTACTGGCGCTGGGATGACGAGGATCCTGTTGCGATGGAGACCGGCAAAGGTATGGCCAGCCATTATGTGGCCGCCAGGCCGCAGTTTTTAAAAGCGGTGGGTTTTTGTACGCTGACGGACGCTGCCAGTTATGAGATCGAAGTGCTGGCCGGGGCGACTGATCCTGAAAATGGCAAAAGCGTCTATACGCAAAAAGGTACGTTTGGCAAGGATGACAGCAAGGATTATGTCGGTTACCGCACTGTTGAGCTAAAAAAATTTACTTTGCTGCCGACGGGCGGCGATTATGTAGTCAGGGTTAAGATCTATGACAATAATGGTAAATTATTGGGTACCCAGATAGTGATCGATGATCTCAGCCCCGCGGCACAGGGGAACTCGTTCATTAGTTTTGGCGATGCTGGCGGTTGGCAGGACATGGCCGCAGACGGCAATTTTTCCGTAGTGCTGGCGGCGCTCGGCAAAGATACGATCCTGGCCAATGGCGGGGATTTCACCGTCGGCTGGCTGGATGACGGCGGTGTGGGCGGCAGTATCATCAACCTGGGTAAGAATGATGAGCTGTACGGCAGCGATCCCTTCGACCCGGAACGGAAAACTTTGTCGAATATGACAGTTGACCTGGAGGCTGGCGTTACGGATTCTGTCTATGGCGGCTCGATCATCGGCGAGGGTGATGTTATAAAAATCGGCACTGGCAAGCTTGACCTAACCGGTTATAATACCTACAGTGGTGATACTTTAGTGCAGGCAGGTACGCTGGCTGTCAACGGTTATCTGACCAACAGCGATGTTACGGTCAGCACCGCTGCGGCAGAGAACGCTAAAAATGCAGCAGCAGATCAGCCTAAGTTACAAGGCAATGGCTTTATTACTGGTAGTGTTAATAATGTGGATGGTATCGTAGCGCCGGGTAATTCTATTGGGCATCTGACTGTCGGCAGTTACACGCAGGGGAAAGATGGCGTGCTGGAACTGGAAGGCGGCATCAACGGCGGGGATAAACTGACTGTGCGGGGTACAGCCAAACTTGACGGCACAGTGCAAATTGTACCTAATGGTTATTTTGCCAACGGCGAGAATACTTTGCGGCTGACCGATTTTATAGAAGCAGGCACATTAGAGCAGGACAATAATTTGCAGTTAGAAGGAAAAGATTCCGCAGATTCTATAGTACACGTTGAGTACAAAAGCACATCCGGGGGGGATATAACATTCTCCGCCAGCAGGGCTGCCGATGCATACAGTAAAATTGCTGCCACTGCGGATGGACATCAGTTGGCCGCCTTTTTAGATCAAAAGGCCGGAGCGATGACCGGGGACGCGCAGAATATCGTTGGCGGTATCGATTTTGCAAAATTCACAATCGATGCGGCAGCGGAACAAATGACGCCGCGGGCATATGACAGCCTGCAGTATGCGGCGCAGAGCCGCATCAAAATGATGACGGATCTGACCAGTGACCGGTTACTGGAAAAAGAGCGGCCGCAGGAAGGCGAATGGTCAGTTTATGCCCAGCCGCTGCGGCTGGAGTTTGACCAGAACAGCTGGCGCAGCTATGCCGGGTTCAGCGGTCAAAGCAGCGGTATTTTAGTCGGCGCCCAGCGTCAGGCTGGCAACTGGCGTTATGGACTGTATGGCGCTTATTTGGACGACAAAACTGATGTTATGGCCGCAGCGCCCCTGCACAGCGAAAGCCAGAGCGGCTTTATCGGTATCACCGGGCATTATGCAGCCGATCCTGAGCGGGGGCAATTTTATTATGGATTGCTGCAGGGCGGCGCTGAACGTTATGATACCAAGCGTAATGTCATGTTGGGCAATACCTATTCCGGCAGCTACGATAAGAAATGGACAAGCCGCAGTTTAACGACGGAGGCCGGGACCGGCTGGCGTCTGCCGCAGCGCCAGGGCACACTTATACCTGTTGCAGCTTTGCGCTACAGCATGCTGCACTATCCCGGTATTACTGAAAGCAGTGCTGCAGATGGTGCGGCAGTAAGCCGCGGCGCCAGCGATCTGCAGTCGCTGCAGAGCAAGGTAGGACTGCGTATAGAACTTGGCAAAGAGCGGCTGGGAGCAGTGACAGAACGCAGCTATGACATGAGCGCCATGTGGTACCATGAATGGCTTAACAACGATACTGATTACAACTGGAACCGTTTTGTAGGGCAGGACCGTCTGAACGAAAAGGGCGGCGGCAGTGCCGGGCGTGATACCTATACTTTAAGCGCCGGGATGCAGCTGCAGGAAAACAATAAATTTACGCTGCGGGCGGCCGTGGGTAAAGCCTTTGGCAAAGGTTATCACGACAGTAAGGTATCGGTAGACTGTCAGTGGTATTTTTAAAACCGTTTGCTCAGTTTTCGCTGATAATTTAGTGGAGCTGGAAGCGTTAAATATGGTAAAATTAATATATCTGAACTAAATATAAAAATTTATTGCGAACAGGAGAATTTATTATGCAGCAGGATATGATCGTAATCTTAGACCTCGGCAGCCATGAAAATACGATGGTGGGCCGCGCCGTCAGGGAACTTGGTGTTTACAGTGAAATCAAGGCGCATGATATTACAGCGGCAGAGCTGCAGGCACTGCCGAATGTCAAAGGTATCATCATCAACGGTGGAGAAAATAATATTATCGACGGTAAGCAGATTGATGTGGAGGCCGCTGTTTATCAGTTTGGCGTACCGGTAATGTCCGTTGGCCATGCTTTGGCGAAAGTCGAAAACCTGCCTGCCTGGCCGGAACATGCAGCTATGCTGGAGCTGCTCAAAAAATTTGTTTTTGACGAATGCCATGCTACAGCTAACTGGAATATGAAAAACTTCATCAACGATCAGGTCGAACTGATCAAAAAACAGGTCGGCGCTAAAAAAGTCCTGCTGGCACTGTCCGGCGGCGTCGATTCCTCTGTTGTTGCCGCACTCCTGATCAAAGCCATCGGCTCTCAGTTGACCTGCGTGCATGTTAATCATGGACTGATGCGCAAAGACGAGTCAGAAAGCGTCGTCAGAGTTTTCAGAGATGAACTTAAGGCCAATCTTGTCTATGTTGACGCCAGCGAACGCTTTCAGTCTAAACTGGCCGGCGTAGCTGATCCGGAAGCCAAAAGAAAAATTATCGGCGCCGAATTTATCCGTGTTTTTGAAGAAGAAGCGCGTAAACTGGACGGCATCGAATTTTTGGGACAAGGCACAATTTATCCTGACGTTGTCGAATCTGGAACGAAAACAGCTAAAAGCGTCAAAAGCCATCATAATGTCGGCGGTCTGCCAGAAGATTTGCAATTCAAGCTGGTCGAGCCTTTGTATCAGCTGTTTAAAGACGAAGTGCGTGCCTGCGGTATCGAACTGGGACTGCCGCACAGCATGGTCTATCGTCAGCCCTTCCCCGGACCTGGCCTCGGCGTAAGATGTCTGGGGGCTATCACTAAAGAACGTCTGGAAGCAGTGCGTGAAGCTGACGCTATTTTGCGTGAAGAATTTGCCAATGCCGGCCTCGATAAAAAAGTCTGGCAGTATTTTACCGTCGTGCCTGACTTCAAATCCGTCGGTGTACGCGATAACGCCAGAACCTTTGAATATCCGGTCATCATCCGTGCTATCAATACCGTCGACGCTATGACCGCTACCGTCGAAGAACTGGACTGGCCGATCCTGCACAAAATCACCAACAGGATCTTGGCAGAAGTGAAAAACGTCAACCGCGTCTGCTATGACCTGTCGCCTAAACCGAATGCCACTATCGAGTGGGAATAGGACTTGCTTTCCGCGGAAATCCTTGATAAACAAGGATTCCCGCGGATTTTTTATTTTAGGCCTTAACATCAAGAAGTAAAAAAATTTCTGCGATTGACAAGCAAAATGCACGGGTGATATATACCCGTGCATTGCGTGTCATATGCTTTATATATAAATTGTCTTTGGACTGTTGTTCTTATGTTTTAAACCTATATTGTTCCACCCACGCCTTTAAATTTCTCCACAAAGGCAGCTATTTTTTGAAAAACAGTTTGCTTTTTCGTTAAATATGTAGGATTAAGAGGACTCATTTTAGGAAGAACTTCATTTAGTTCCGTTCCGTTTTCGCTAGCATATTCTTTTTTTAATGAAGCAAGGATGTACCGTTTGGCTGCATCTTGGTTAAGTTTTTCAGTATTAATTAATTCTTCTGCTTCTCTTTTTTGCTCAGTTTGAGCAAATGAGAAGAAGGAATCAATAATGCTTGCTTTATCTTGAATATCGTCTAAATCAGTTTGGTTAATAAAATCTATTACCAAGCTTTCTTTTGCGCGATTTCCGATGCTGGAACGAATGATACGACGTATCTCTTCAACCAGAATTTCTTTGTCTTTTACTTTTTTATTTTTTTCAAAAATCAGCTCAAGAATATAATCCAAGTTTATTTCTTGTGATTTCAATAAATCTACTTCAAATACAACATCATCCCAATCGATTGAATCACTTTCCTTATCTTTTCCTACTTTTTCTCGACGAAGCCAATCTCGGATATCGTTATATGTAGAACGATAATCTTGAATTATTCTTTCATCAAGGATATCGATTCCTTCCATAGCTTCTAAATCTTCATCGCTCATATAATGAGTTGCTTTAAATTCTTCCAGAGCTTTCGTATCGTGTATATCAATTGATTGCAGGGCTTTTAAATTGGTAAACTCATCATAGTTTTGCAGTATGTTTTCAACTCGCAAATATTCACCAAACAGCTTTGCAAAATCTTTTTTATCCTTTTCAGTAACAATATTATCAACATCAGGAAAGCGTGCGTTTAATTCTTTTACTACGTCTACATATCCACGGCGTGCCTCGCCTGTAGAAATATCGGTAAACCCTTCCATATATTCCTTATAGCTTTTTTCAAGCACTACATTTTTGGTGTTTTTATCTCCAAAAAGAGTAATGGCATCAATTGTCGCTTGCTCCAGATTTCTAAAAGTAACAATATTACCAAATGTTTTGGTAGCATCATAAATACGATTGGTTCTCGAAAATGCTTGCATTAAACCATGGTAGCGAAGGTTTTTATCTACGAATAGTGTGTTCAATGTCGGTGCATCGAACCCAGTTAAAAACATACCGACTACAATCAACAAATCGACTTCTTGCTTTCTTACCCGGTTTGCAAGGTCACGATAATAGTTTTGAAACTCCTTGCTCTCCACACCAAAATTGGTTTTGAACATGGCATTATAATTGCTGATGGCATACGTTAAAAACTCTTTTGCACTGCTATCCATGGCTGTGGGCTCAAAGGTTTCGTCCACAATTTCGCCAATGGCATTTTGCTCCTCGTTGGCGGCAAAGGAAAAAATCGTTGCAATTTTCAGCGGTTTTTCGCTTTCCTTTTGCAAGTCATGCAATGCCTCGTAGTAGAGCTTTGCGGCATCAACGCCGCTTACGGCAAACATGGCATTGAACCCTTTTGCCCCGGCATGGGAGCGGTGTGTCTTTACCCTGAAGTTATTCAGAATGTATTGGGAAATTTCTTTGATTCGTTCGGGGTGTAGTAGCGCCTCCTTCGTTTCGGCGGCAGTCAGCTTTTTCTCATCCTGTTCCATTTCGATTGATTTGAATTTAGGCCGAACATCGTTATAATCCACTTTGAATTTAAGCACTTTTTCGTCTCTGATAGCATCAGTGATAACATAGGAGTGTAGTTCTCGTCCAAATACTGAAGCAGTTGTTTCAGCACCAAGGGCATTTTCAGGGAAGATTGGTGTTCCTGTAAAGCCAAATTGATAATATTGCTTAAACTTTTTATGAATGTTTTTTTGTGCCTCTCCAAACTGTGAACGATGAGCCTCGTCAAAAATAAAAACTACTTGTTTATTGTAAATAGGCAAATCAGCTTCGGTTTTAATAAGATTATTCAGCTTTTGAATAGTCGTAACAATAATTTTATTATCATCTTTTTCAATATTGCGTTTCAGCCCGGCGGTGTTTTCAGAACCGTTCACGCTATCAGGTGAAAAACGCTGATATTCTTTCATCGTCTGATAGTCCAAATCTTTTCTATCTACAACAAAAAACACTTTATCTATAAAATCAAGTTCAGTCGCTAAGCGGGCAGCTTTAAAACTAGTCAAGGTTTTGCCTGATCCGGTTGTATGCCAAATATATCCACCACTTTCGTTGGAGCTCCATTTTTTTGCTTGGTATGAGCTGTTAATTTTCCACAAAATTCTTTCTGTTGCTGCGATTTGATAAGGGCGCATAATTAACAAGTTATTGCTGGTATCAAAGACTGAATAATGCAGCAAAATATTAAGTAATGTGTTTTTTTGAAAGAAAGTAGCTGTAAAATCCTTTAAATCCTTAATTAGAGTATTATCTGCTCTTGCCCAGTTCATTGTAAAATCAAAACTGTTTTTATCACGTTTAGTAGTGTTTGCAAAGTAGCGGCTGTCGGTACCATTTGATATAACAAAAATTTGCAAATACTTAAACAGAGAGTTTTCTGCATTAAAACTCTCTTTGCTATATCTATTTATTTGATTAAAGGCTTCTTTAATGGCGATTCCACGTTTTTTTAGTTCGACCTGAACCAAAGGTAGCCCATTTACCAAAATCGTAACATCATATCGATTGGCATGAGTCCCTGTTTGTTCAAATTGAGAAACTACCTGCATTTTATTTCTTGATAGGTTCTTTTTATCCACTAAGTAAATATTTTGTATATGTCCGTCATCAAAAACAAAGTCATAAATGTAATCATTATGGATTTTACGGGTTTTATCGATATGATTGTCACTTGGATTATCTAAATATTCTTCGCAAAATCGTGCCCATTCTGAAGAACTAAACTCTACATTGTTCAGTATTTGTAATTGGGCACGAGCATTTTCAAGCATTGCATTAGGTGTAGTGAGTTTCGGGAGATACTCATATCCTTGATTAACTAGGTCTTGTATAAATTCTCTCTCAAGGGATGACTCAGTTTGATAAAAAGATGCTGTTTCATGTATAACTGAGTATTTTGTGTATTTATCTAAAACTATAAAATTGTTTGATTCCGCAATGGTGTTATAGTCGCACATTTTAAGCCTCCTAAATTATACTTTTCATATGAGGTCACTTAAATTGGTGATTTGCCTTGATTTGATTTAATAAATATTCTAAAACACGTTTGTCATCATCTGTTAATTCAGAAATCTCTTCACCTGAATGTTTTGAATGGCTTGAAATATTAATAATTCTACTTTCATATGATTTTGTGGTGCCATCATTAGTCTTTGGTAAAATTTCACCCCAATTGCTGTAGCCTAAAAATGTTGAGGTTTTTTCTAAAATGTTTCTAAGAAAATTAAAATGATACTTTTTTAACTGACCTGACTTAATTGCTTTTTCAATCTCTAGTTTCAAGAAAAGGTGATAAGAAAAAGGAGAATCGTTATTTTGAGGTACTAAATCAAATTGTGCGTCCCCGTCTTTTTTTAGAAAAAAATTTCCTTGCTTGAATTCGTTATGGAGTACATTATAAAACAAGGGATTATGTGTTGTAATAACAAATTTTAAGTCAGATTCACTCTGCTTAATCAATTGCGCTAAGTTTACGGCTAATTCAATTAAATGATTATCATCCAACGAACTTACGGGGTCATCTATAAATACATATTCCAACTTATCAAACTGATTTGTTTCCCGGTCATTTTCTTCAGGGATATTTAATACATGTACTACTTGGTCAAGCAAAGAATAAAAAATGCTCCAAATAAAACAACTTTCTTCACCTTTAGATATCTTTATATGTTGATTATCTTCATCATTGCCACGTTCATAAGAAAAGGTCACTTCTGAAAATGCATTTATTATTATATCTTTACCCGCATCATTTTTAAAAGTGTATTGCGAGTTGAAATGTGGTGTTAGTTTTTCATCGGTGTAGTGCTGAAAAATATCAATTATATTACTGTCTTGCCCTTGGTCTTCAAAAACCCACTTTGTAAAAACATTTGGGTGTATTTTTAACTTGGATCAATGTCATTTTGCAAATCATTATCCCAATAAAACAAATCCTCTGTAAAGGCATTATAATAAAGGATTTTTTTGCTAGCTAAGGATGTTTCTTCTACATCTATATCGATTTTGGGGTCGACTAAAGCTTTAAATTCTCTTGAAAGTCTTGTCTTCCCCGTACCATTAAAAGCGTATATTAATTGTACTTTCTTATTGCTATCTTTTAACTCCTGTGCTATCTCATTTAGATTTGTCCCCATATTTACACCTCTAGCTCATCTTTTCTTTAAAGGTTAAAAGCTTCTCGCGGTAATATTCATATTGTTTTTGGCGTGCCTCAATTTCGGCAGGTAGACCGGTTGAGATATCGTTGCAAAGAGTATCGAAACGGTCGAGAATATCAACAATGCGTTGTTGTTCTGGAAGCTGTGGTAGTGGTATTTTAATATCATTAAGATTCTTTTGATTCAATTTCGGCTGAGCTGCTCCAGTGATATAAGGCGTTAAATCAATAGAGTTTAAATACATTTCAACATATCGCCTAGTTGCGTATTCATCAAATCTAAGTACATGTGCATGATTATTTACCCAGATTTTTCCCGAAACAGAAAATGCAATGGGTGTAGTTCGTGCTATAAGATTAGCACCATCCTCAGATATCAAGAGATAATCTCCGTCATAAATATAGTCTTTTACATAATCAACAATTCCAGATGCACCATAGTATGGAATATCTCCATTTTCTCTACTTCCACTGGTAACAGGCTTTCTTTGCGAATCGCAATTTTCAGCTATTGTATCCAAAGTTACTGCTTGAATGCCCTCAGCTTCACTGAACAACTTGTTTTTATAATACTCATACTGTTTTTTTCTCGCTGTAAGCTCCGCTGTAAGCTCCGCTGTAAGCTCCGTGAAATTGTCTAGTATGCGGGCAATTTCCTCTTGCACTGGCAAAGGGGGGAGGGGGATTTGAATGTGTTGTATCATGGGTTTTGTAAGTTGCGGAATACCTACTTTTGGTACATTGTAATCATTTTCAATGCTTTTCATGAAATGATACACATATTTTAAGCTCATTTTCACTTTTGGTGTTAATACTAGTAATCGTACTATAGGATAAAACGGATAATCTCTATAGCTGGTCCAGCCAATAGTGCCCCTTGCAGAAATAGTTATACTTGGTTTTTCAATTTTAGCTTTATTTGTCCAACCATATAATGACTTATCTTCAATTCCATTGGATAAAATGGGAATACGAAATTCGTTGGTTCTAGTTTCTGAAAAGAATTCCTTTGGAACATCTCCCCCTGCTAGAATATCGAATGCGTAGTCTAATGGCTTATGCTCTACCCCATTCGGACAAAGTTCCTTTATCAGCTCATCTAATTTACTCATTGATTACACCTCGATTTCTGCAATAATTTTATCTATTTCAGTTCGAAGCGTATCTATATTTTTTACGGTTTCTTTTATTTGAGCATTCAATACATTGATATCAATAACTTCTCGTGTATCTTTCGTCTCCACATAAGAACTTACCGAAAGGTTATAGTTACCTTTAGCAATATCATCATTATCTACAGATTTTGAAATGTAGTCTATATCTTCTTTTCTGTCAAACAATTCCATTATTTTTTCAATGTGTTCTTCTGTCAAAACGTTGTTATTAGTTTCTTTTTTGAAAAAATCTTCTCCGCTTGCATCTATAAACTGTGTTTTAGTATCGCTTTTATGTTTTGAAAGCACCAAGATGTTAACAGCGATAGAAGTACCGTAAAAAAGATTTGGCGCAAGAGAAATAACTGTTTCTACAAAGTTATTATCAATTAAATATTTTCTGATTTTTTGTTCAGCACCGCCGCGATAAAAGATACCTGGGAAACAAACGATAACGGCACGTCCTTTCCCGGAAAGGTAACTTAGTGCATGAAGCACGAAGGCAAAGTCAGCCTTAGATTTTGGTGCCAGCACACCTGCCGGAGCAAAGCGATCATCGTTTATAAGAGTTGGGTCATCGCTGCCAATCCAGTTAATTGAATACGGGGGGTTTGATACAATGGCATCAAAAGGTTTCTCATCTCTAAACTGAGGATCTATAAGCGTATTTCCCAGCGCGATATTGAACTTGTCATAGTTTACATTATGTAAAAACATATTCATACGAGCCAGGTTATAGGTTGTATGGTTGATTTCCTGCCCAAAGAAGCCGTCTTCAATAATATGTTCGTCAAATTGTTTTTTTGCCTGCAATAACAAAGAACCTGAACCGGCAGCGGGGTCGTAAATCTTATTGATTGTTGTTTGCTTGTGTATTGCTATTTTTGCAATCAGTTTAGAAACACTCTGCGGTGTAAAAAATTCTCCTCCTGATTTGCCTGCGTTGGCAGCATAATTAGAGATTAAATACTCATATGCATCACCAAACAAATCAATATTACTATTTTCAAAATCGCCAAAATCAAGCTCTGCAACGCCTTTAATGACAGCAGCTAAACGGCTGTTTTTATCTTTTACAGTATTGCCCAAGCGGTTGCTAGTGGTATCAAAATCGGCAAATAAGCCTTTGATATCCAGTTCAGACGGATAACCGTTAGCTGAACTTTCAATTGCTGAAAATATAGCTGCTAAATCGGTATTTAAGCTTTCATTTGTATTTGCATTTTTAGCGATGTTAGTAAACAACTGACTGGGATAAATAAAATAGCCTTTTGTTTTGATTGCGTCCTCTTTGATTTCTTTGGTTATAATGCTGTCAGGGAGTTCTGCGTAGTTGACACTATCGTCTCCTCCTTCAATGTAATTACAAAAGTTTTCGCTAATGAAACGATAAAAAAGTGTTCCTAAAACATATTGTTTAAAATCCCATCCGTCTACAGAACCACGAACATCGTTGGCTATTTTCCAAATTTTAGATTGCAGTTCGGCTCTCTGTGCTGCACTTGACATTTTTATTCCTCCATATAATCATACTGAGTAATGCTCAAATCTTTGGGGCTGAGCTTGCTGAATTTTTGTTGTCATATATTATCATAAATTTATGGCGATTAGTAAATTGGGCACTTTTCAATATCGTTGACTACTCGATTGCCTGCCCGCTTGTCACCCATTCGTCAACCTCACTGACTTTAAATTTCCACAGTTTACCAATTCGATGGCAAGGTATTTTTTCAAGTCGGATCCATTTACGAACAGTTTCCACAGTAACACCCATGTGCTCGGCAATTTCTTTGGTGTTTACCCATGGTTCAGGTTTTATTATTTTACTCATGCTAAAACCTCCGTTTCTCTTGAGTAAAATCATAGCATAAATTACAATGAAAAAGTAGTGATTTCGCATAATTTGATAAAAGTATAAAGAATTAGGTAAAGGTGAATGCATCTATTACGTCAACAGACAGTGAATTTTTTTAGTAACCTGACACTGTTTCAAAAACGATGTCAGGTTGCTTAATCTTTCGCTATTTATGCTATAATACTGGTTAGATAAAAGGCTATATCATTTTCTCTAAATTTAATTTTAGTGCATCATATTGATTATGATATTTATTGTAGGAAAGGATAATAAAATATGTGCGAAAAAAGTAGGTGTTCCTGGGCAGGTGAGCTTCCGATATATATTGAGTATCATGACAAGGAGTGGGGGCGTCCTGTGCATGACGACAACAGGCTTTTTGAAATGTTGATTTTAGAGGGGATGCAGGCAGGACTCAGCTGGATCACGGTGCTCAAAAAAAGGAAGGCGTTTCGGGAAGCTTTTGATGATTTTGATCCTAAGAAGGTAGCTCTTTATGATGAGGTAAAAATGCAGGAGCTGTTGGCAAATGCAGGGATCATCAGAAACCGTCTGAAAGTAGCCGCAGCGGTAACGAACGCTAAAGCCTTTCTGGAAATACAGAAAAAGCACGGAAGCTTTGATAAATTCATCTGGGCCTATGTAGATTATACTCCGATCAGAAACCATTGGGAAAAGATGGAGCAGATACCGGCCTCGACAGCACTGTCAGATCAAATCAGCAAAGATCTGAAAAAGCTGGGCTTTAAATTTGTTGGTTCAACGATCGTCTACGCATTCATGCAGGCCATAGGTATGGTGAATGACCATGTGACGAACTGTTTTATTTATCAGGAGATGAATGGCTAGCTTCTGATAAGGATATTGTTGATTACATACAGTAAAAATAACTTTATTGATGATCAGAAAAATTTAAAACAGGTCTGACAGCGCATTCTGTCAGACCTGTTTATTTATATGCTTTACAACACCTTGCTCAATAAATTCAGCATATGATTGCAATTGATACATGTAATCATACTGAATAAAAATCATGAATTGTACTGAATGGAATTGCCAAATGTTATTGATTGGTATTCTAATAAATGTGTGCAGGGGATGCTTGAGGGACTGTATATTCATATAAAACGCCAAATCACTTTATAATTAATATTTCCCGCAGTCTGTCCAGAGCTTTCAAACGGTGCTTTGTGATATTGCGCACCGTACAGTGCAAACATCTGGCAGCTTCCGCCGGTTTCAGGTCATTTACAAAAAGTAGCAGCAGTATCCTGCGCTGTTGTTCGTTCAGCTGCGCCAGTGCTTCCTGCAGGTCCAGCGATAGCAAAAGCTGCGCCAGCTCGTCCAGAGTGCCGTCAGCGCTATAGCCGCTGTCCAGCAGGTCGATACCGGCCTCACTGCCCGTATCGATCTGCGTTTCATGTTCCCAGATCCTGCCCTGCTTTTCCATAGCGTCGAACAGCGCGAAATGCACCTTGCAGCGGGCATAACCGGGCCAGTTCAGGTAATCGGCGCCCTTATATTTCAATACCAGCTCGATAAAAGCCAGCACGGCAATACTTTCGGCGTCGTGTCCCAGCGACTTATAAAACATTTCGCGGCGGGCCTCGCTTTGCAGCAGCGGCTTAAAATCTTCGCATAACTGTAAAAGCGCAGCCTTATCGCCTGTTTGGGCGGCAGTTATCAGCCGCTGTAAGCGTGCTGCCTGGGTTTCGTCTGTATTGGTATTGTTGAAATCGTTAAATTTATTTATGGTGATCAAGTCCCTTGATTTTATGATAACCGGTTATACTGTCGATCGTCGTGCACAACAGTAGCTAGTGTACGCCTGTTTTGTGTAAAAGTAAATAGGGAAAAATGGCGCAAAAAGTTTTAGCCCCTGAAAGGGGCTAATTTTTTTTTTGCGATGTTTTTTAGAATTTTCTTTAGACTTTCTTGAAAGAAAGTCAACAAGTTTTTACTTTTTGTTTATGTAGCTTTTCTTTAAGTGTTAATTTCTTTTGTTGAGAATTTTAATTTAGATTTTTGTTTTTATATTATGCCGCTTTCTTGAAAGCAATTCGTTTAAAAGTTCATTTCTTTTGGCGGCAAAAGAAACGAACCAAAGAAAAACCGGCACGTCGCAGATTTTTATTTAGCTTTGCTCAACGGCGGCTCCGCGAAACTCGGCATTGTTGCCGAAGATAAATCATCTGAGCAACAATGCCTCAAACAAGTCACTCCGCTATCGCCTTATTCGCATCGCACATAACAAAATCTGCTCAATGTGCCCTAACACCCTACGTTCTACTTCTTTAGTCACTAAGGATTTATAACATCAGTCAATCGATACCGTTCTCATGAAATTCAGCAGTAATTTGTACGATGCAGGGTTTTGAGCGCACATTGTGGTCAAGTCCGTTGTGTGTGCTGCGAGCTGTAAGCGCTGGAGGGACTGTTTGAGGCATTGACGATTTGTAGGTAAAGATTTTCTTTGTTCTGCAATGCCGAGTTGCCCGGAAGCCGGACAGCGAGCAAAGCAAAACAGGACTTGCCACAGTGCGCAAAGTTCTTTGCTGACTTTCTTTCAAGAAAGTCTAATGTGATTTTGTCGCCAAAAGAAATGAACATTAAAAAAAGTCTAAAAAAACAAAAAACTAAATTTAAAAGCAAAAATTGGAATTTCAAAGAAAAAGAAAATTTAAAGGAAAAACACTAAACCAGTGTCCGGCAAGCCGTGACACCGTGCGGCTCCCCTTCTCTCCTGGCGGCTATCAAACCGTAAGGGCAAAAGACAGCCAAACTGCGTCGAATATATCCGTTAGTATGTCTTGTGGGGGGTACAGGTGTGCTATAATAGGTGCGAATATTATTTTAACAAATGTTTTTAAGGTTTCAGCAAATAAAATCAGAATTTCAGCAAAATAAGACAAAGAAGGAACAATATTTTCAGCAGCGCAGAGTGGGGGTGTAAAGGTGTACGACGAAAAATGCTTGGCACGTATCGGCAGCAATATCCGCTTTCTGCGGATGGCCTGCCAGGTAAGCCAGCAGGATATGGCTGAACGTATCGGTATCAGCCAGACCCATCTGAGTAATCTGGAACGTAACCATGTCAACGTCAACTTGAAGCTGCTGCTGCGTATCGCCAATGTCTTCGAATGCCAGCTGGAAGTATTTTTAGACACCCAGGCGGCGCTGGACTGGGGCAAAGAGCAGGCTGAAAAGGCTGCGACTGAGCAGGACACCCCTGCAGAAGCCTATACCCTAGAGGAAGTGCAGAGGCTTTTACAGCTTGTAAGGCTGTCAAACAAATAAAACGCTGTAACCGCGGCGACAGCTGCGGAGGATATATTAAATTTACCAGACAGGGAGGCGGTCAGGTATAAACAAAGCAGCCCAAAGAAAATACTTTTGAGGCAAAGAGAGGAGGTGCAAGGTGCCTGAACAAATACATCTTGGTTTTGGCATTGATAAGAATTTTGGCAAATTCGCCGGCATCACCATCACATCGCTGGTACATAACAATATCGGGCATGATCTAATCGTGCACATCGTCTATGACGAGCTGCTGCCGGAGGATATGGAAAAATTACAGCAGATGGAAGTACTGTACCGTAATCTGACGCTGCGCTTTTACCAGATCACAAGTACCGAGGGTATGACCTTTGTCGTACCAAAAGGCCATATCACGCAGGCCATGTATTACCGCTATCTGTTCGCCGAGCTGCTGCCGCCGGAGATAACAAAGATCATCTACATGGATGCGGACATCATCTGCAAAGGTGACATTTTACCCTTGTGGCAGACGGACTTGCAGGGTAAGGTTTTAGGCGCTGTACGTGACTGGGGCGAAGCCAAAAGCTGTGACCGTATCGGTCTCAAAAACGGCGGTTATTTCAATTCAGGCGTGCTGCTGATGGATCTGACTAAGTGGAGGCAGCAAAAATTGACGCAGCAGCTGTTCCAGTGGCTGGCGCAGGTAGGCAGCACAAAGATACTCTGGGGCGATCAGGACGCGCTTAACGGCGTTATCGATGGTGATTTTGTAGAGCTGCCCAAAAAGTATAACTGCATCATCATCAATAATACCTTGCTGAAAGCGGCTGCGGAAGATGTGATCGTGCATTATATCGACTATGTGAAGCCCTGGCATATTTACTATTACGATAGTGATGAAAAAAAGCTGTATTGGCAGTATGTCAAAAAGTCGTTGTGGAGCGATCTGCAGCCTGTTGATGGCAATACGGTAGAAACGGCGCTGCTGACGGCGCGTTTGCTGCATAACCGTGGCGAGTACCAGAAGGCGGCCTCGTATTACGAAGCCGTGCTGAAATACCTGCTTGGGGATAAATATTTTTAAAGACGTTAAGAAGAAATAAAGATAAATCAAATTACAAAAACCTAGGGAAGAAGGATGAAAATGAGTAGAAAACAAATGCTGGCAAAAAAGGTGGCCCATACCTTGCTGGCCATGTCGATCGTATCGGCCAGCGGACTGAACTTGTGGGCTGGCACCGCCTGGGCGGCTGACAATGGACAAGATGGCAATGATGATATTCGCAATGGTGTTGTGATCAGTGATGCCTATAACGAAACTGTAGGGGGTACAGCTGATACAGATGGTAAAGACGGTACCCAGGGTACTGATGAAAATGACGATGGCGGTAATGGCGGCAAGGGTGGTAGTGCCGGCCTCAGCGGCACATTGACTGTTAACGATAGCAGTAAAGCTGTCAGCTTGACAGTGCAGGGTGGTAAAGGCGGCGGCAACGGTGGGTTAAAGGATGATGTAGATGTTACTAACCATAAGACGGGCCAAAGCGGCGCTGGTGGCAGCGCTATTTTAGAGCTTACTACAGGTGCGGCTGCCGTTCAGATGGGAGCAGTGGAATTAAACGCCAGCGCCGGCTCCGGTGGCACCGGTACCAGTACAGGGACCTATGCGCCCCAATATTTTAACGGAGTTGTTGGCGGTGATGGCGGTGATGGCGGTGATGCGGCAGTGTCGGTGACAGTAGCTGGCAGCAGCCTGACGGCTCAAAGCATTACCTTAAACGTCAGCGCTGGTGATGGTGGCAACGCTGCTATTATAGAGAAAAAAGGTAAAGATAACCAAGGTGGAGATGGCGGTAAAGCCGGCATTGCTTCTGTTAGAGGCTTTATTTTGAATGGAGAAACGGCGTCGGTAAATATAAGGAACAATATCGTGATCACCGGCACCGGCGGCAAGGGTGGTGACGGTGGCTCGGCCTATGGTGCGGCCGGACTGGCAGCTGTGGGTGGTGCGGCTGAGGCCTATGGCCTGACAGCTGCAGATAACGGCTCTTACAGCGTACAATTTGCTGATTTGGAACTGGAGGCTACAGGCGGCGAAGGTGGCGTCGGCGCCGGTGCCAGACGCTTTCATGGAGATGTAAATAGCAGCGACGGCACACTGTACAAAGGCACTGACGGTGCTGCCGGCGGTAATGCTACGGGTAAAGGCCTGGCAGTACAGGGCGGCGTTGTGCAGCTGACAGCCGCTAATATCACCAGTACGGCAACTGGCGGGACTGGTGGTGGTGGTAAAGAAGGCAGCGATTTTGCTGACGATAGTGATGATGGAGAGGGTGCTTTTAAAAGCACTGCCAGCGGCAGCGGCGGCGAGTCGCAGGCGCTGGGTATCGATATTGCGCAAGGCACAATTTCGGGTTCAGTGACTGGCAGTATTACAGCTGCGGCTACTGGTGGTACTGGTGGCAGTAAGAGCGGTGCAAATAGTAGGAAAGTCGGCGCAGAAGGAATTCCCGGCGGCAGCGGCGGGCAGGCCATGGCTGTTGGTATTGCTGTGCAGAACGGTTTGGTTGAAGGACTGGAGATAGGTAGGATTGAAGTACAGGCTATTGGTGGTAATGGGGGGAATGGGACTGCCGGCGGCCTCTACGGCGTAGTTAGTGGCGGCACTGGCGGTGCAGGTGGCCGCGGCGGCAAGGCTTTGGCTTATGGACTGCGCAGCAGCAGTCGGGCTAAGATAACTGTTGCTAACAGTATCAGTGTGAACGCTATAGGTGGCGACGGCGGCCAAAGCGGGCAAGGTTCAAAGGGTACAGATGGAAACAGTTATCATAGTAGTAGTGATGTTGTCACAAATGGAGTTATTGGCGGTCAAGGAGGACTTAGCAGCAGTGGCGGTGGGGCTTACGCTTACGGACTGTATGGCAGCACTGAAATGTCGGGCAGCAGTATCGAGGTTGAGGCAACTGGCGGCGTTGGCAGTAAAGGAGAAACTGGTGGTAATGGTGGCACTGGTGGTGATGTTTATCCTGGAGGAAGCGCTAATGCCGGCAGTGGTGGCACTGGTGGTACTGGAAGCAACGGTGGAACTGGCGGTGATGGTTATGCCTATGGCGTGTGGGGCAGCGGTATTACAGCAGCAACTGTAGACAGCATTACTGCTAAGGCCACTGGCGGCAGCGGTGGTGATGGCGGCAACGCTGGTAATGGTGGTAATGGTGGAAGGATTTATAGTAGTGTTGGTAACGACAATGGCAATGGCGGCAACGGCGGTACAGGCGGCAACGGCGGAACAGGTGGTAATGCTTATGCCTACGGCGTGTGGGGCAGCGAAAAGGCTGTACTTAAGCTGACAGTAGATAATATCAACGCCGAAGCTCTTGCCGGAGATGGTGGAACTTTTGGTGCTAAAGGTACAGGTGGGTCTGCTGGAACTGGCGGTAATGGTGGTACACCTGGTAATGAAGGCGCAGATGGTGAGATCGGCCAGAAGGGCGCTCAGGCCGAAGCCTATGGCGTATATGCCGAAAAGGGCGCTGTGATCACTTTGAGCACCAAGACTGACGGCGGTGCTATCACTATCGGCGCTAAAGCTGGGAATACCGCAACCCCGGAAGGCAGTAAAGCCTACGCTATCTATGCCGATAACGCGACAGTGTTGTTTAACGATAACGCTGTTTTAAATAGCGATGGTACAAACCTTGACGATACGGTTATTACTTACCTGAACAATGCGACTTTGGGTTTTGGCAGCCCGGCTGAAGGCCAAAACGTGGGTCGTACTATTACCGGCGGCACTTTGCAGCTGGCAGGCAGCAATACCTTTAAAGTTGCAACTGATTTGTCGAATATTATTCCTAATGCCGATAAGTTTACATTTGCTAAACTGGCAGCTGACAGCAGCACGGCAACGCAGTACATCGCCGTTGGTTATGACAAAGCCTTTGATGGCAGCAAGCTGGACAGTTTTGTGGGTGATGTGACGGTGCTGACGATAACTAATTTAGGTACTGACCAGAACTTGAATAATTTTGTGGGTAAAGAAAGCGAAATGGACGACCCGCTGACGAGATTCCTGGCAACGCCGACCGTAGCAGTGGACGGCAATGATGTCAAGATCACCAAAATAGATTTTAAAGAAGTGGGCGCTTCAGAAGCTGTGATGACGGCCGCTGACGCGCAGATGTCGATCGGTAATCTGTGGCGCATCGAAGGCAACAACCTGATGAAACGCATGGGCGACCTGCGCAGCGACCCTGAAGCTGCTAAAGGCGGCGTTTGGGCCCGTTACTACAGGGGTGAAATGAGCGCCGACAGTGCTTACGACCGCAGTTTCGATCAGGACTATACGGCCTTTCAGGGCGGTATCGACAAGGTGCAGGATTATAAGGGCGGCAAGCTCTACACAGGTATCGCCGTCAACCGTATAGACAGCAATTCCGGCTACAACAGCGGCAGCGGCGATTTGAGCAGCACGGGCGTAGGTTTGTATGCCAGCTGGCTGGGCAGCAAAGGCCATTATCTGGATGTGATCGCCCGCGGCAGCAAACTTGCCAATGACTTTAAGCTGGTAGACAAAAGCGGCAATACGGCTAAAGGTGATTACGATACCTGGGCTTACGGTATCAGTGCTGAATACGGTTACAGGCAGGATCTGCAGGGCGGCTGGTTCATAGAACCGCAGGCAGAATTGAGCCTGGGTCGTATCGGCAGTGCCGATTATACTATGTCCAATGGTACGGAGATCAGTCAGGACGCAGTCAACAGCGCTGTGACCCGTATAGGTGTTTTGAGTGGTAAGGAATTTACCATGAACGGACGGCAGGGCAATGCCTATCTAAAAGCATCGCTGCTGCACGACTTTGGCGGTAACGGCGGTGGAGCAGCATATTATAACGGCAGAAGCACAGTTATGGAAAGCGCCGATATGAACGGCACCTGGTACGAGATCGGTCTGGGAGCTAATCTGGGGATCGCCAAAAACAGCAACCTGTATTTTGATGCTTTGAAAACCTTCGGCGGCGACTTGCGTACCGACTGGCAGTTCAACGCCGGGTTAAGGTTTACGTTCTAAGCGGCAGCGCAGTGCTGTAAAAGCAGCTGCAATATAAAAGGTCCTGACAGTTTAACTGTCAGGACCTTTGCTTTTTCCATTTACAGCACTTTACCCAGCAGATTCAGTACGTTTTTGTGGGTGATCTTCTCGATAGTGCTTTCGCTGTAATTTTTGCTTTGCAGGTATTCTACCAGCGGTTTGTAATCCTGCACGCCGTGGATGTTATACGGCGGATGGCTGATGCCGTCAAAGTCGCTGCCGAAGCCGATATGGTCATCGTTGCCCAAAAGGTTCAGCATATAGTCGATATGGCGGTAAACGCTGTCGATGCAGGCGTTGTTGTAATCTTCTTCCAGAAACTGCCCGGCGAAGGTGATACCGATCAGGCCGTCATTAGCGTTGATGGCTTTGATCTGGTCGTCATTGAGGTTGCGCGGATGGCTGCACAGGGCTTTGGCGTTGGAGTGGGTGGCGATGATCGGTTTGGTAGAAGTTTCGATCACGTCCCAGAAGCCGGCCGTAGCGATGTGGGAAACGTCGACCAGCATCCCCAGACGGTTCATTTCGGCAACGACCTTACGGCCAAAGGTGGTCAGGCCGCCGCCGCTGCATTCTTCGTTGACGCCGTCGGCAATATCGTTGCGGTTGCTCCAGGTCAGCGTCATGGCGCGCAGTCCCAGTTCATACAGCACCCGCAGCGCTTCCAGGCTGCCGTCGATGGCGCCGCCTTCTTCGATCGCCAGCAGGGTAGCCGCCTTGTGATTGAGCACATCGGCAGCATCGGCTTTCGTCAGTACGGGCAGTACGTCGATGCCGTTGGCCTGCAGTGCTTTAAGCTCCTGCTGGTATTTATCCAGCAGGCACATGGTATAGCGCAGGCCGCCGTAATAACGGAATTCGTGGGTCGGTACGAAGATGGCGCAGAATTGCAGGCCGCCGCCCAGCTCGATCTGACGTTTGATGTCAAAATGCTGGTCGTTGTCGTACAGGGAAGTTCCTTTTTTGTACAGCTCGGTCAGGGTGTCGCAGTGACAGTCGCAGATGAACATGGTTTACACATCCTTTCTAAAATAAGAATAGCCGCCCGCAGGCAGC
This sequence comes from uncultured Phascolarctobacterium sp., assembly GCF_958349595.1. Taxonomy (NCBI): domain Bacteria; kingdom Bacillati; phylum Bacillota; class Negativicutes; order Acidaminococcales; family Acidaminococcaceae; genus Phascolarctobacterium; species uncultured Phascolarctobacterium sp. The sequence continues at coordinate 35,339 of NZ_CATWDQ010000008.1, forward strand.
TATTCTGTCTGTTGCTATAAGTTTTTATTAACCTCTGTAATAATAGAAGAAGGTCATACCGATGTTGACGAGCATAGCCCCGGCCATCGGGATAGCAGTACGTTTGACCAGATCGAACGGAGAAACGCCGCCCATGCCGGAGGAAACGACGATAACTGCGGTGATCGGTGACCAGTTACGGGCGATAGATGCTGCAAAGTGCATCGGCAGCAGCATCAGTACCGGATGGATACCGGTTTGCGCTGCAACAGCCGGAGTCAGTGCCGCAAAGGCAAAGAACGGTGCGTTGCCGCTGCCCATAACAACGGCGGAGAAGGCGATGATAGCGACCATAACGAGCATCATCGACATCGGGCCGAAGCCGAAGCCCTGGCTGCCGGAGATCAGAGAGTTGATAGTGCCCATGGACAACAGGCCCTGAGCAAAAGTCTGACCGGCAACGATCAAAGTGATGACGTTAGCCATCTGCATACCTAAGCCGTCGAAGAAGGTCTGGATATCGCCCATGACTTTTTTGCCGTCATGCCAGCGCATATATTCGCAGCAGGCGCCGATAAAAAGACCGATGAACATAGCCATAACGATGTTCATTTTGATGGAGGTGATCCACAGCGGGCTGAAGGAAAGGATCAAAGCCAGCGGGATAACAGGCAGGACTGCATACCACAGCGGAGCGCTGTTAGCCGGATCATCTTCGGCAGGTTTTTCAACTTCCATCGGCTGGACGATATGTCCGTCGCGTTTATCCATATATTTTTGCGTGAAATAGTGCAGGGTGCCGACAACTACAAAAGCCACCAAAACGATGGGGACCTGATAGTCAGTCCAGTAAACTACCGGGTTCAGGCCTGCGGTTTCAGCAGACAGGATCGTACCGGTATCACTGGGGCTCCAGTCAAAGCACAGCGTCGTAGCAACGGCTGCCGTAGCAGACAGACGGCTGACGCCAAGACCGATCAGGATCGGGAACATGGTGACCATCAAAAGCATGGCCAGACCGGAAGCGCTGTTGATGCACAGGCCGATAAGCATGCCGACGATCCAGGTGCCGGATAAAACGATGTAAGGCGATTTGAGCGCCAGCAGCGGACGGATGGTGAGACGAACCAGAGAACGGGAAGCGCCGATCTTGTCCATATAACGGGCAAAAGCGCCGACCGCCATAATGTTCATGCCCAGCTTGCCGGCATTGGAGCTCATGGTAGCACGGATAAATTCAAAAGCGTCAAAGAAAGTAGAGCCTGTAGCGGCTTTGGCAGGTAAAATAGTACCATAGCCGAAAACGGCGGCGATGTACATTAAAATCATACCGCCTAAGAATAAGACCGGTTGTGGTTTGTACTTTTTGTAGATCAGAAAGCCGACCCAAAAAGTAACGAGAGCAGAGATAACTAAACCCATTGGTGCAACACCCTTTCTTCATATAAATGTCTTTCATTGACTAAAGTATAGCATTTACATATTGCGTAAGGCAAGCACAGCAGCAACGATAGCTGACAAAATTACAGAAAATTTTGTCTAAATAAAGACGTTGTAATATTTTTGTATTTATTTCCAGAACATAAAAGGACGTTCTTCCGTGGAAGAACGTCCTTGGTACTGACAGTAATCTTTTATCTTTGCACGCCTGCTTCAGCAGCAACTGCATGCTGTACGTAAATTGCCTGTACTGCGGCGTTGCGGCCGATACCCTGCAGGTGACCTATGGTTTTGACACCCATTTTTTCGATCAGGGATTTCCAGGAATCTTCTTCGTCACCATACATGTCGTTGTTGGCATGGTCGCCGGCAACGATCATCAGCGGGAACATATGCACGGTTTTGTAGCCGCGTGCTTTGATCTGTTCCAGCACTTCGTCAACATTAGGGGTATCTACTTCTTCAACAGTGCCTACTACTACGGGCAGACCCATTTTATCAAAGGTTTCCTGCAGCATTTTGTAGGTGTTGCCAAAGGACTGGTTGTTGTCACGGGGAGAACCGTGGCCCATCAGCACAACGCCTTCGCCTTTGCCCAGGGTCGGGAATTGGGTAGCAACAGCGGAAGCGGCGATAGCAAAGTCGTTTTTACCGACCATCAGAGGATCGCTGACAACGATGCGGTCAAAGTCGCCTTTGAATTTATCGACAGTAGTCAGGACTTTGTGTTCATATTCTTCACCGTGCAGCAGATGGGTCGGCTGTACGAGGATATCTTTATAGCCGGCTTTTTTCAGTTCTTTTAAGGTCGTAGGCAGGTCATTGACTTTGATGCCTTTATTTTTTTCCAAACGTTCCATAATGATGTAGGAAGTAAAAGCGCGTTTAAAATCACGGTTCGGAAAAGCTTTGGCAACAGCTTCTTCGATACCGCCGATATCTTTGGTACGGGTATCGTCGAAGGTAGAGCCGAAGCTGACTACTACTACGGCTTTGTCGTTCTGCGGTGCTTTAGCAGCAGAAGCTCCCATAGTTCCTAATGCAAAAACCATCATTGAAGCCATAACTAACATTGAAAGCAGTTTTTTCATAAATGATTCCTCTTTCCTCTGATTATTTTCTGAATAGGTAATAAAAAAACCATCCGTAAAAATCAGGATGGTAATAAAAACATGGTCAGGTTAGAACCATGATCTTTCCCCGTCCTTCGCAGGTCACTAAGATCGCGATGCAGGTAGTTCTTCTGGCTTGATTTCATCGCTTGGCCTTCCTTCCCAGAATTTTCCAGTGGTTTTATAGGCTTTGCTCCATCTTACAGCGGCGGGACCGCGCCGGCATTGAACCGGACTTCTCTGTTATTCCTTACGGAACCTGCATTACCGTATTCAGTTTGATACACTAAATTATAACATTTTTAAATAGAGTGTCAAGTAAAATAGCAAAAATGTCATTAATACATTCTTATACAAAAAAATAATACCCTCCTTTAATAAGCAAAGGAGGGCAGGTCGTTATTAAGTTAATTTTTGGCGGCTTTATCCAGATCCTGAACGAAAGCATTGGCAACACGCTGCCACATATTGGTAGTATCACTATCTTCGACCCGGCTGCGTGAATCGCGGAGGCTGAAGATTATTTTTCCGGTTGCAGGATCGAACAGGTGGAAAGCCACATCGACGTAGGCATCATAAACTGTACGTGCCGGGACGTATTCGTAAACAGTTCGCTGGGCATCCCTTTCAATCCAGTTGCCTTTATTGTCTTTTACTTTTTCTTTGTAATATCTGGTACGGGGTTCTTCATGTGCAGGGATGATTCGTTTGTTATAACCAAATTTGTGGGCGATTATTTTCAAATCAGCGGTTACAGCAGGTGCTATTTTGGTAGATATATCCGTGTAAGTTCCGCTTAAAGCATCTTTAGTCAATTGCGAAGCATCTTCTTTGGTGATAGAAAGATTTGATTCGATACTTGTGTCAAAAGTATAATCTTTTTTTATAAAAGCCTTTTGCAAAGCACTGATTATTTTTTCGGTTGCCATATCGTCAACAGTAAAATTGCTGCCGACTGGGTCCACTACACTTACAGAGACCAGATTGATACGGTGAAGTTTATTAAAATCATAATTGGGATTGGCCCATTTCGTTTTGTCGGCATGGGCTGCCAGCGGCAGTGCCAGCATGGCAATGGCTACAGTAAGTAAAACAAATAGTTTTTTCATCATTATCAAACAGCTCCTTTAAAGTTAAGAGTTTTTGATCAGTTTTTTGATGCCCGCAAAGGTTTCCGGGCTGATAACATGCTCGATGCGGCAGGCGTCTTTTTCTGCTATTGTGGCAGGAACGCCCAGATTTTCACATAAGAAACGTGTCAATAAACGGTGTCTTTCCAAAACAGCATTGGCTTTGGCCAGGCCTGTTTCCGTCAGCACGATATTACCGTCGGCTTCCATCAGAATATAGTTTTCACGTTTTAAAATACTCATGGCCCGGCTGACGCTGGCTTTGGTAAAATTCATGTACGTTGCGATATCGATAGAGCGTACACTGCCGTTTTTTTGCTGCAGCATCAGGATGGTTTCCAAATAGTTTTCTCCAGATTCCTGTAAAATCATAACAAGTCCTCCGCAGGCCCAAAGGCCGTTTATTGATAATGTAATATAAATATGTCCGGAAAATATCAGTGAGCAGTAAGAATATTCCGGCAAATATTATCAATACTATTTTAACATTATAAAAAGCTGTGGGCAAGTATAGCTACAGGGAAGATAAAAAGACCTGAAGCTTTATGCTTCAGGTACAATAAAAAACACTGTTTAGTAGCGTTCATAAGCGCGTTTAGTCAGGAGCAGTGTTTTCTCAAAAACAGAAGCAAATAATCCTGCCGTTAAAGCTGTAAAAATCATTCCAGGCAGGGCCGCCGCCAGCAGGGGATAAACTGCTTTGCCGATAACAAGACTGAGCGCAAGGCGTGCTGCGGCAGATGCCAGCGGTCCTGATAACAGGTAAAAGACTTTGCTTTTACCTAAAACTGCATATAATAAGGCAACGACTATCCTGAAAAGCATTGCGATAAGGACATTGAAAATAGTTTGGGTACCTAAAAGTAAACCGCCGGCAGAGGCCAGCAGACCGGCCAGCAGGTATTTTTTGATGCCAAAAACACCGCAGATGGCGACGGCCAGCGGTGCAGAAAGCTGAAATTCACTGCCTGGAATGAAGCTGGGCAGTTTAAAAGCACCGCTGACGGCGATAAAGGCTGCCAATAAAGCAATTTCGCTGATTGCGCGGATTTTAAAAGTAGACATGTAGATCACCTTAGTTATGGTTAACCATAGAATATATTTTAGTTTACGATAATAGTATATAAAACTCAGGACCCGTATGTCAACCTTGATGCAAGAAAAAGTTAACCTAAGAAAAGTATGACTGCAGATAAAGTTTCGTGTACAATAAAGTTATGAAGAAGGGAGCATCAAAAATGTTGGATTTTATTGAAGCCAGGCAGGATGTCTGGCAGACTTTGCAGCTGACGGACAAACCAGTCGTTTTATATGGTATGGGCAATGGCGCCGATCAGATCATTGACTGGTGTGACAGCCATAAAGTAGAGGTTGCCGGTGTTTTTGCCAGTGACGAGTTTGTTCGTGGGCAGGTCTTTCGTGGTTACAGGGTCGAGACTTATGACGCTGTCAAGGAACGTCTGGGGGATTTTTTGCTCGTGATTGCCTTTGCCTCAGAGTCGCCCGCGGTTTTACAACGCTTTCAAGAGCTGAGTCTGCTGCATGAGACCGTAGCACCGCATTTGCCGCTGTTTCCCGGAGATGAAACAGTTTCGTTTGACTGGCTGCAGCGGCACCGGCAGGAATTGCAGCAGGTATATGACAAATTGGCTGACGACTGGTCCCGTAAGGTTTTTGCGGCGGCGCTGAATTATAAGCTGAGCGGGAAGCTGCATTATTTATGGCAAAGTGATACGGAGCGGTTGGAAGACCTGCAGAATATCTTCAGCTGGAGCGAGACAGAAACGTATGCCGACTTAGGCGCTTATAATGGCGATACGATCAGAGAATTTTTACAGCTGACGGATAGTAAATATAATAAGATTTTTGCGGCAGAGCCGGACAGACGCAATTATAAAAAGCTGGCGGCTTATGTAGAAGCCAGCGGTCTGACAAATATTAAAATTTTTGAAAGGGCCATTTGGAAAGAGTGTACCGAATTAGCTTTTTCCGACAGCGGCGGACGTCAGTCGACATTACTGGCAGGTCAGCGGCGGACCGTGCAGGCGGCCGATATCGATACGCTGCTGCAAGGCGAGCGCGCTACTTATATTAAAATGGATGTGGAAGGCGCCGAGCTGGAGGCTCTGGTAGGCGGCAGCGAGCAGATACGGCTCAATCGGCCTAAATTATTTATTGCTGCTTATCATCATGATGTTGATATGTTTTTATTGCCGTTGTTTTTATGGCGGTTAGTACCTGAATATAAGGTTTATCTGCGCAAGCATCCCTATGTGCCGGCCTGGGAATTGAATTTTCTGGTGACGCTATATAGCGGGACGCTAAAAATCCCGTAGGGTCAAAAGTGTCGTATTGTCGATTGACAATGGAATGTTTTTTAAATAAGGCGTAAATGTGACATAAATTTTAATTTTTTGTAAAACTTTTTTTCTAATGTAAGCAGGAATTTTACAAAGCCGGGCGAACTTTAAGGGTAGTACGACAACACAAAGGAGTGGATGTTTGATGAAAAACGCAAAATGGTTGTGCACTGCAGCAGCAGTTCTGGCATTATCCGTAGCAGTTGCCGGCTGTGGCGGCAGCGGTGATAAGAAAGCTGCAGATTCTAAAGGTGGTCCTAAAGGCGACGTTATGGTTTATACCTCTATTTATCCTGATATCATCGATAAAATGTGTAAACCGAATGTAGCTAAAGCATTCCCTGATATGAAAGTTACCTGGTTCCAGGGTGGTACTGAAAAAGTAATCACCAAAATCACCGGCGAGATCAAAGCTAACAAGATCGGCACCGACGTTTTGATGGTTGCTGATCCTTCCTACTATCTCAATCTGCAGGATCAGGGCCTGCTGCTGGATTATGTTTCCCCGAATCTGAAAGATGTCATCACCGATAAAGACAAAAACGGTGCCTGGTCTTCTGTTCGTGTCTGCAACATGATCATTGCTTATAACTCTGATAAACTGAAACCTGAAGATGCTCCGAAATCCTGGAAAGATCTGACCGATCCGAAATGGAAAGGCAAAATCGCCATGCCGAACCCGATGCTTTCCGGTACTGCTTATGTAGCGGTTGGCGCTTTGGCTGACAAATATGGCTGGGAATATTTTGACCAGTTAAAAGCTAACGATATCCGCGTTGAAGAAGGCAATTCTGCTATCCAAAACAAACTGCTGACCGGCGAATATGCTGCAGCAATGATTCTGGAAGAAAATATCCTCAAACTGGCTAATACTAAAAATGAGCCTTTGAAAGTTTCCTATCCTGAAGACGGCGTTATCATCATTCCGTCTCCGATTGCTATTTTCAAAGCAACCAAAAATCCTGAAGGCGCTAAAGCTCTCGTTGACTGGTGGCTGTCCAAAGACGGTCAGCAGGCAGTCGTTCAAGGCTGGATGCATTCCGTACGCGGCGACGTAGAACCGCCTAAAGGTGCTCCTGCTCTGAAAACTTTCTCGGATAAAGCTATTAAAGTAAACTGGGAAAAACTTGCTAAAGAAAATGCTCAGATCAAAGAGGCTTTCCGCGTAAGAGTTATGGAATAGTTCTTATTAAAATTTCTTGGGTAACAATTTTTAAGGGATCAGGGGTCGTTTTTGACGATCCCTGTTTTCCAATTTCTTTGCAGGAAAAACCTGTAAATGATTTTTCACCGGGTTGAACACCGGGGAAAGGAGCCATAGTGGGGTCTTTACCTAGATTTAACAGTAAATTTGCAGTTATTGCTATTTCCGTTATTTTATTATTATATTTTGTAGTTTTCCCGATGGGTATACTGCTTTATGACAGTGTTATGGTTGATGGAGCCATTAATTTTGGTAATTATGCCGATGTTTACAGTCAGGATGTTAACTGGCGTGCATTGTCCAATACTGTGCAGCTGTCGCTTTTAGTTATGGTAGCCAGTGTTATTATTACTTTCCCACTGGCCTGGCTCGTTGGCCGTACCGATATGCCCGGTAAGAAAACATACCGGACCTTACTGGTTGCCAGTTATATGATCCCTCCTTATGTGGGCGCGATCGCCTGGGTACAGCTTTTAAATCCCAGCGTCGGGTATTTGAATTCGATTTTTAAGTGGATTCTGCAGCTGCAGCAATCTCCATTTGATATTTATACTATGGGCGGCCTGGCCTGGGTGCTGACCCTGTTTTATTCGCCTTTTGCTTTTATTACCATTTCCCGGGCAATGGAAAAAATGGACCCGACGCTGGAAGAAGCGGCCCGTGTTTCCGGTGCTTCGCCGCTGCGGACCCTGATCGATGTGACGCTGCCTTTGATGGCGCCGAGTATTCTGGCTGGCGGCCTGCTGGTCTTTATTGCTGCCGGCTCCTGCTTCGGTATTCCCGCTATCGTCGGTATGCCTGGTAATATCGAGGTTATGACGACACGTATTGTAACCTATATTTATATGGGCAACGACGAGGGTATCCGTGACGCTACGGCTTTAGCCGCATCGTTGATGTTCCTGGCTAACTTCTTACTGTTCTTTATGACCTGGATGCTGGGCCGCAAGGATTATACGACCATCAGCGGTAAGAGCACACGTCCGAATATCGTAGAGCTGGGCAAATGGAAATGGCCTGCTTTCTGCGGTGTAGGCTTATATGCGTTCATCGCGGTAATTTTACCGTTAGGTTCTATTTTGCTGACTTCGCTTTTAAAGAGTATGTCGCGCGGCGTTACCTGGTCGAATATCGGCTTTGATGCCTGGGAACCGGTTATTACCAGCAGCCAGTATATGGAGAGTATCTGGAATTCGGTGGTGTATGGCGTTATTGCCGCTACTATCGGTACCATACTTTCTGTATTTATTGCTTATCTGGCAGTTAAAACAAAAGTCAAAGGCCGCAGCTTCCCGGATCTGCTGACCGTTATCGGCGGTTCTACCCCGAGTATCGTTATTGCTCTGGCTCTTGTTATTACCTTCTCCGGTAATTTCGGTCTCAATCTGTATTCGTCGATGTGGATTCTGGTCGTCAGCTATCTGGTCAAATATATGACCATGTCTGTGCGCACGATCGCGGCTTCCCTGAGTCAGGTGCATGTTTCTCTGGAAGAAGCAGCGCTCAATTCCGGGGCCAGCTGGATCAGAACCTGTAAAGATATTATTATGCCGTTGATCGCTCCGTCCATCATCGCCGGTTGGTTCCTGATCTTTATGCCGTCCTTCTACGAGCTGACGATGTCACTCCTTTTGTACGGCGCAGAAACTAAAACCATCGGTGTTTTGCTGTACGAGCTGCAAACTTATGCAGATACACAAAATGCTTCTGTCTTGTCAGTAATCATTTTGACTATCGTTTTGGCCGGTAACCTGATCCTCAACAAACTGACCAAAGGCAATGTTGGAATTTAAAGAAGGAGTGGAATAAATTGGCACAAGTACGTATTGAACATGTATTTAAACGTTTCGGCCCGGTAACGGCTGTTAACGATTTTAACCTGACGGTCGAAGACGGCGAATTCGTTTCGATCCTCGGCCCTTCCGGCTGCGGTAAAACTACCTCCCTGAGAATGATCGCAGGCTTTGAAAAAGCTACTGAAGGCGAGATCTATATTGGTGACCATTGTGTCAGTTCTTCGGCGCAGAATAGATTTGTTCCGCCGGAAAACCGCGACATCGGCATGGTTTTCCAGTCTTATGCAGTGTGGCCGCACATGACGGTCGTCGATAATGTAGCCTATCCGCTGAAAATCCAGAAAGTTCCCAAAGAGGAGCGTTTAAAAAGAGTAAATGAGATGCTGGAGCTTGTGCACTTGGGCGAATACGGGCACCGTTACCCGCATCAGCTGTCCGGTGGTCAGCAGCAGCGTGTTGCTTTGGCTCGCGCTTTGGTTGCGCAGCCAGGGTTATTGCTGCTCGACGAACCTTTATCCAATCTGGACGCCAAACTGCGTGAAAGTATGCGATTTGAGATCCTGTCGATCCAGAAAGCACTTGGCATTACCGTTGTTTATGTAACCCATGATCAGGGCGAAGCAATGGCTATGAGCGACCGCGTCGTCGTTATGAGTAAGGGTGTTGTACAGCAGATCGGCGCACCGCATGAAATTTATACCAATCCTGCCAATAAAATGGTTGCCGACTTCATTGGTCTGGTCAACTTCATGCAGGGCGAAGTATCTGATGACAGGGTATACCTGCAGGGCACTACGGCTTCCTTCCCCAATACCTCGGGTGTTTCCGGCAGTGCCACGATCGCCGTACGGCCTGAGAATATTACAATGAGCCGCTGCGGCGGTATGCTGGAAGGAACCCTGACGCACCGCTTCTATCTGGGCGATGCTGTTGACTATCGCGTTACCGTGGGCGATCATGATGTACGCGTTATCGTCAAGGGCGCAGATTTAAAGGAATTTACCGACGGCGAAAAAGTATATCTGGATTTTGAAAAAGTAATGATTTTTGACCGCGAATAATCACGAAGCTGTTTATGGGAAAGAAAAAGCCCTCAGATGCCTTGCGTCTGAGGGCTTTACGTATTTTTAATTTAACTGGTTTTTAGTGAATTGCGCCATGTACAGCCGGTAATATTCTCCCTGCATGGCCATCAGCTCATCGTGAGAACCCTGTTCGCCGATACCGTCAGGCGTGAGGACGACGATGCGGTCGGCATGACGGATCGTAGCCAGACGATGGGCGACGATCAGCGTGGTCCGGTTGCGTGACAGCTGCATCAGTGATCCCTGGATCAGGTTTTCTGTTTCGTTATCCAGAGAAGAAGTTGCTTCGTCTAAAATCAAAATAGGGGGATTTTTGAGAAAAACACGGGCGATAGCGATACGCTGCTTCTGCCCGCCTGACAGCTTGACGCCGCGTTCGCCCAGCTGGCTGTCATAACCTTCGGGAAGCTGATTGATGAAGGTATCAGCTTCAGCTAATCTGGCTGCGGTGATGATTTCTTCCATACTGGCCTGAGGTTTGCCGTAAGCGATGTTTTCGCGTACAGAGTCGGAGAAAAGGAAAATATCCTGCTGAACGATACCGATGTTGCGCCGCAGTGATTTGAGCGTCATACTGCGAATGTCCAGTCCGTCGATCGTGATTAAACCCTGCTGCAGCTCATAAAAGCGCGGCAGCAGATTACAGAGCGTACTTTTGCCGACTCCCGTAGTGCCTACAAAAGCGATAACTTCACCGGCAGCGATATCCAGATCAAAATTTTGGATGACTGGTTTTCCGGGGTCATAGCCAAAGCTGATGTTCTTAAAGGAGATCGCACCTTTTAAAGTACCGCAGTCAACGGCGCCAGGCAAGTCGGTGTTTTCAGATGGCGTATCCATCAGCTGGCAGAAACGCTGATAGCCGGCCATACCTTTCTGGTAAGATTCAGCTAATGCCGCCAGACGCAGGATAGGGCGGATAAAAATTGATACATACAGTAAAAAGGCGACCAGATCGCTGATCTGCATTTTGCCGTAGGAGATCATGGCGCCGCCCACGACGATGATGACAAGATTGGTAACATTGGAGAACAGCACAGCGTTACTGTTGAGCCGTGATAAAAGATCGAAAGAGGTTTTGCGTGCCTGCAGCAGGGCCTGTCCGTTTGTGTCCATGCGTTTTTCTTCCCAGGTTTCATTGTTGAAGGACTTGACAAGGCGGATGGCGTTCAGGCTTTCGTTGGTCTGGGCTGTAAGGTTGCCCACCTGTTCGCGAATGATCCGTCCCGACTGTTTCAGTGCTTTGTTGGTAGCCAGCGACTCATACGCTTTGCCTAAAAGCAGCAGATTGACAAGCAGCGCCAAAGGCCAGTTCAGATAAATAAGTATCCCCAGCGTACCGACCATGGTAATGGTGCAGACCAGCAGATAATTGGGGCCGAGAAAAACAAGCTCGCGAATTTCGGCAATGTCGCTGACGATGCGTGAGATCAGCTGGCCGATGCGGACGTTATCAAAATAACGAAAAGACATCGACTGGACGTGCCGGAAAAGATCGCCGCGCATGTCCTGTTCGATTTTGGCTCCCATCAGGCGCCCATGCCGGGAGACCTGATAGCTGATAACAAAATTGAGCAGGTACAAAAAAAGCAGGACGGCTGTAGCCTGTCCTAAAAGCAGAAGATTACCGCCGGGCAGCACGTCACCCAGGATATACCGCATGAAGAGCGGAAAACACAGGTCAAGGGCGGACGTGATAACGGAGCCGAGCAAAGCAAAAAATAATGTTTTACGGTAAGGACGATAGTATTTCAGTAGACGTTCCGGCATATGACAGACCTCGCAGATATAATAGTGACAGTAAAAATAAATTATAGTTAATTATAACATATTAGCCCAAAACAGCAGGAGTTGTTTTAAGAAAAGAAAGAGAGCTGACATGATCCTGCAGATTGTATTCAAGGTTTTGATAAAAGTTAGCTCAAACTAACTCGATGAAAATAAAAAACTGTGCGTGAGAGTTGTTGGCACAGTATCGAGTAAGCTTTAAGTTGATAAGTATAAAAGTTTGGAAGTGGGCAACTACAAACAGTTAACTTAAGCTAACGTATAAATTATATTTGAAAAAAGAAGGGCTGTCAATATCGGGCTGAAATTTAAAAGGCCGTTAAGTTGATGTTAGAGACGTGCCAGGGGGTATGTTTAAGGAAAGTACGCAGAAATAATGCTTAAATATGGTATAATTGATTTATCATGAGAAGGACGAGGCGGACGAACTATGAAAGTAATCCTGGTGGCATTGCTGTCGGTCGTACTTTGCTGCAGCGGCTGCGGCAGTGATACGAAAGAGGCGCAGAAAAGCATCAAGATCTGCAGCAGCTTAAATGAAACAATGACAGATATTTTAGTAGAAGATTTTGCCAAACAGCAAAATATCAAAGTTGAAGTCAGGTATTTACCGGTAGGTAATCTTGATGAGCGGTTGAAATTTTTACGGGAAGGAAATTTTGACGTCTGGCTGGGCGGTACGCCTGAAGAATATTATCTGGCGGGAGAGCAGAAGATGCTGCGCAGTTACCGGCCGCAGGAAGCATATAAGGTGCCTGCCGAGATGCGTGAGAATCAATGGCGCTGGACAGGGCTTTATGTTGACTACATAGGTTTTTTGACCAATCGCGCGCGGCTGCGCGAACTGGGCTTATATGCGCCTGATACCTGGGAAGAATTGCTGAAGCCGGAGCTGTGGGAAGAAACAGTACTGGCCGATTTTAAAAATGGTGGGCGCAGTTATGGTATGATAACTTCTATCTGGCAGCTGCGTGGTGAAGCTGAGGCGATGGAATATGCGGCTTCTTTCAACAGCCAGCTGCCCTTATATACTGCCAGTGAATGGGAGGCTATTGAAGAGGTCCGCAGCGGCAGAAAAACCGTTGCTGTCGTTTCACTTTCCGTAGCTTTACAGTTGGAGCGGCAGAACCGTGATTTATTTGCGACCCTGGTCAAGGACGGTAATAAAAACTGCATTACCGGCGCCGCTGTTCTGCAGGGAGCTAATTTGGCAGAGGCACAGTCTTTTATGGACTATCTGCTGTCCGAACGGTCGAAAGATTTACTGGCCTCCAAAGGTTATCCGCTTTTATGGCGTGTCAGTGATTACGCGCATGACGACGGCCGAAAAATGATGATCGGTGATCTGCTGCTGGCTGTTGATGATCTGAGCTGGACTGCGGGACAGAAAAGCGTGATCATCCAGCAGTGGTTGAATGCGCAGTAAGAGAAAAATATTGACGGTATCAATGGATACGTTATAATAAGAGTATATCAGTAAGATTTGCTGATTGTGACTATGAGAGGATGATGTAGATGAAGAAATTAGTAATGCTGGTAACTGTGGCTCTAACAATGGCAATGGCTGCTGTCTGTTTTGCAGCTGGTGACGGTAATGATTTGAATAAACAGCAGAAAATAGTCGATAAATTCGTGGCGGCGCTCAATGTGCCTGATGACAGCGGTTATGCCGGTGCGGCAGCTGGTTTCAGCCCGGAATTGAAACAGAAGTTAGATGAAAAAGCTTTTGCAGCGCTGCAGAAACAGGTCAAGGATACGCTGGGAACAATGAAGGACATGAAATTTGTCGCTTATGAGCGTTTAGGTCAGGCTGATCGTCTTACTTATTTGGGCAGCTATAGCAAGCAGCAGATGGTACGTGTGATTTATGGCTTCAATAAGGAAAGCAAGCTGACAGAGTTTATTTTTGCACCGATGGAAGTCCAAAAACAGGCAGAAAAATAATCAACAGTAAAAAACCGTCATAACCTTATGGTTATGACGGTTTTTGTTTCAGTACGGAGTTTATTTTCTGGCTGCGGCGACTGCTGCAAAAGCTTTGGCAGCTGCCTGTAAGGTTTTTTCAATATCCTCCGGCGTATGTGCCAGCGATAAGAAATTAGTTTCAAATTGAGAGGGGGGCAGGTAAATGCCCTGTTCCAGCATATTGTGGAAATAGATACGGAATGCTTCCAGATCGCTTGTGCAGGCGCTGTCATAGTCGTAAACTTCTGCCGCTGTAAAGAAAACGGTGAACATGGAACCGAGGCGATGCACCTGTACGGGTACGCCGGCCTGGGCCGCCGCTTTAACGAGCCCGCCTGCCAGGATAGCAGTCATACTTTCCAGCTGGCTGCAGACATGATGCTCACGCATATAAGTAAGGTTGGCGATACCGGCAGCCATCGCCAGCGGATTGCCGCTTAAAGTACCGGCCTGATACATGGGCCCGACCGGAGCGACCTGTTCCATGATCTCACGTTTGCCGCCGTAAGCAGCTACCGGCAGCCCGCCGCCGATAACTTTACCCAGACAGGTGATATCTGGATCGATACCGTAGAGACCCTGCGAAGATTTTTCGCTGCTGCGGAAGCCGGACATGACTTCATCACAGATCAGCAAAGCGCCATGTTTTTCAGTGATGCTGCGAATGAATTCCAGATAACCGTCCTGCGGTAAGACCAGTCCCATGTTGCCGGGAGTAGGTTCCATGATAACGGCGGCAATAGTATCGCCTTGAGCCGCAAAAACGGCTTCCAGGGCTGCCTGATCGTTAAAAGGAACGGTAATGGTATTGGCCGCCACGCCTTTGGGGACGCCGGGACTATCGGGAACGCCTAAGGTAGCTGCGCCGCTGCCGGCTTTGACCAGCAGGCTGTCATGATGACCATGATAGCAGCCGATAAATTTGACGATGTTCTCACGGCCGGTATAAGCGCGGGCCAAACGCAGCGCGCTCATAGTAGCTTCGGTGCCGCTGTTGACCATGCGGACCATTTCCATAGAAGGCACAAGCTGGCAGAGCAGCTTGGCAAGCGCTGTTTCCGCCAGCGTCGGCGCGCCGTAGGAAGAACCTCTGGCAGCCGCCTCTTGAATGGCTGTGGTGACTTGGGGATGAGCGTGCCCTAAAAGCAAAGGGCCATAGGAAAGTACATAATCGATATATTCGTTGCCGTCGATGTCAGTCAGTCTGCTGCCGCTGCCTTTGGCAATGACAGGCGGAATGCCGCCGACGCTGCGGAAAGAGCGGACGGGGCTGTTGACGCCGCCGGGAATGTATTGTTTGGCTTCGGCAAAGGCTGCCTGAGATTTACTGTGATCCATCTGCGGCCTCCTTATTTGCCCTGCAGCCATCTGGCTACGTCGAGGGCATGATAGGTGATGATCATTTTAGCGCCGGCGCGTTTGAAGCCCAGCATGGTTTCCATAACGATCCGCTGTTCGTCGATCCAGCCTTTGGCTGCTGCGGCTTTGACCATGGCGTATTCGCCGCTGACATTATAAACGCATAAAGGGCGGTTAAAGGTTTCTTTCACACGGCTGATGATATCCATAAAAGCCAAAGCAGGCTTGACCATAACTATATCAGCACCTTCTTCGATATCGAGGGCCACCTCGCGCAGCGCTTCGTCACTGTTGCCGGGGTCCATCTGGTAGCCTTTACGGTCGCCGGCAGAAGGAGTAGAATCGGCAGCGGCACGGAAAGGTCCGTAATAAGCGGAAGCATATTTGGCGGAATAGGCCATCAGGGCAACATTGCTGAAACCGGCTTCGTCCAGCGCTTCGCGCATGACTTTGACATAGCCGTCCATCATGTTGGAAGGAGCAACGATGTCAGCGCCGGACTGCGCGTGGGAAACGGAAATTTTAGCCAGCAGCGGCAGTGTTTCATCGTTGTTGACCGTGCAGCCGTTTTCTAAAACACCGCAATGACCGTGCTCTGTGTATTCGCACAGGCAGGCGTCGGTAACTACTACCAGCTCCGGATAGGTTTCTTTGATCAGGCGGCAGGCCTGCTGTACAGGTTCATCTGCATCCCAGGCGCTGCTGCCGACAGCATTTTTATATGAAGGGATACCAAAGAGGATCACGGCTGGGATACCAAGCTCGCTGATCTCCTGTAAAACTTCCGGCAATCGGTCTAAGGACCAGTGATAATTGCCGGGCAGCGATTCGATTTCATTTTTGATACTGGTGCCGGGCACGACGAATAAGGGATAAATGAGATCTTTAACGGAAAGTTCAGTCTCGCGGATCATGCTGCGCAGATTTTCTGTAGCGCGCAGACGGCGGGGACGGTAAATAGGAAAGCCCATACTGATCACTCCTTATAATAGCTTTGGATAGCGTCTGTTAAACCTGCGATAGTAAACTTTTCGGCGATGATGGCAGGTTCAAGATTATTCTGGCGGCAGGTATCGGCAGTAACAGGACCAATAGCTGCTGCGGGGATCTTATTGATAAGTTCTTTATGCTCGCCCAGCGATTCCAAAAGATTGGTAACGGTCGAGGAGCTGGTAAAAGTCACCAGATCGACTTCGCCGTTTTGCAGGGCAGCCAGCAGTTCTTCCCTGTTCTCCAGGGCGGCAATGGTTTCATAAGCTGTTACCACATCGACGCTGGCGCCTAAGGCACGCAGACTCTCCGGTAATACTTCGCGGGCGACACGGGCGCGCGCCAGCAGGACCTTATCGCCTACAGACAGCTCGGAAGCCAGAGATTCTGCCAGTTCTTCGGCCTTGAAAGCGGGCGGTACTATATCGGCGGTGATACCGTAGTTTTTTAAAGATTTGGCAGTTTCGCTGCCAATAGCCGCTATTTTGAGTTCGGACAGGGAACGGGAATCCAGCCCGGCGTTATCCAGACGGTCAAAGAAAGCAGCAACGCCGTTGGCGCTGGTAAGTACCAGCCACTTATAGGTTTTGATATTTTCGATCGCCTTGTCCAGCGGCGTATAATCTTCCGGGGGAACGATCTTGATTGCCGGCGCTTCGATCACGCGCGCTCCGGCAGCTTCCAGTTGCTTTGTTAAAGCGCTGGCCTGCGCCCGGGCTCTGGTCACAACGATCGTTTTACCAAAGAGCGGTTTGTTATCGAACCATTGCAGCTGCTCGCGCAGCTTCACTACATTGCCGACAATGAAGATGGCCGGCGGTTTCAGCCCTGCGGCGGCAACATCGGCGGCAGCAGTGCCGACGGTCGTGATTAGGGTGCGCTGTTCCGGTTTGGTGCCCCAGCGGATGACTGCTGCCGGAGTATCAGCACTGCGCCCGTTGGCGATGAGATTTTTAGTGATATTGGTAAGATTTTCGACACCCATCAGAAAGACCAGGGTATCGACAGCGGTAGCAAGACCGCTCCAGTTGATCGTCGATTCGCCTTTAGTAGGATCTTCGTGGCCGGTAATGACGGCAAAGGAAGTAGCTACATGGCGGTGGGTAACGGGGATACCGGCATATTCGGCAACTGCGATCGCAGAAGTAACGCCGGGAACGAATTCAAAAGGCAGGCCGGCTTCTAAAAGCTCAATAGCTTCTTCACCGCCGCGGCCAAAAACAAAAGGATCGCCGCCCTTAAGACGAGCGACTGTCTTGCCTTCCGCCGCCAGTTTTACCAGCAGTTTGTTGATGTCGGGCTGACGCATGGTGTGGTTGGCGGAAGCTTTGCCGACGTAAACCATTTCTGCGTCGTCTTTAGCATAGGCTAAAATTCTCGGATCTGCCAGACGGTCGTAAACAATGGCGTCGGCAGCCTGTAAACATTCCATAGCCTTGATAGAAAGCAGACCGGGATCTCCGGGGCCTGCGCCGATCAAGTAAACTTTTCCCTGTTTTGTCAT
This sequence comes from uncultured Phascolarctobacterium sp., assembly GCF_958349595.1. Taxonomy (NCBI): domain Bacteria; kingdom Bacillati; phylum Bacillota; class Negativicutes; order Acidaminococcales; family Acidaminococcaceae; genus Phascolarctobacterium; species uncultured Phascolarctobacterium sp. The sequence goes on from NZ_CATWDQ010000008.1 coordinate 53,051, forward strand.
TAATTTCTCTCCTTACATGATCTCGGCGAGGATTGCCCGGCCGCCCTGATCTAACATTTTATTGCCAAGCTCTTTGCCGAGCGCTGCAGCATCTGCCGCCCGGCCCTGGATCTTATCGCGTAAAACGGTGCTGCCGTCCAGCGAAGCAATGATGGCTTCAATAGAAACAGTATCACCTGCAGTAACGGCATGTACTCCGATCGGTACCTGACAGCCGCCCTCTATAAGTCCCAAAAAGGCGCGTTCAGCATCGGTGGCCTGTTGGGTAGGCAGATCATTTAAAAAATCAAGCATAGCTCTTACTTCTGCATTGCCGCTGCAGCACTCGATCGCCAAAGCACCCTGTCCAACTGCCGGCAGGCAGAAACTGTGGGGGATGATCTCTTTGATCCGGTCGGTATAACCCAGGCGGGTCAAACCAGCTGCCGCGAGAATGATGGCGTCCATTTGCCCTTCGTCCAGCTTGCGCAGACGTGTATCAACATTGCCGCGCAGATCCACGATCTTCAGGTCGGGACGTGCAGCCAGAAGCTGGGCTTTGCGGCGCAGGCTGGAGGTACCCAGCACTGCTCCCTGCGGTAGTGTTTCGATAGAAGCGTATTTATTGCTGACAAAAGCGTCGCCTGCGTTGGCCCGTTCAGTGATCGCTGTCAGGCACAGGCCTTCCGGCAGCACGGTCGGCATATCCTTCAGGCTGTGGACGGCGAGATCGATCTCACCTTCTAAAAGAGCTGTTTCCAGTTCTTTGGTAAAAAGGCCCTTGCCGCCGATTTTGGCCAGCGGTACGTCAAGGATACGGTCGCCCTTGGTAATGATCTTTTTTAAAGTCACGGTACATTCCGGATATTGCCGGCGCAGAAGCCCGGCAATATGATTGCTTTGCCACAGGGCCAGCAGGCTCTGCCTAGTCCCAATAATCAAATTTGTTTTCATCACCTATATAGTCCTCTCCCGAATCGTTGAGTAGAAATAACTCACAGATCATTTTTTTATAGCGTTCTTCATCTGCCGTACCGGCAGCATTGTTCATAGCTGTCATCGGTTCGCGCAGGAATTTATGTTCCAGACGCTGGGTCATGATGTCGATGATGCGGCGTTCTTTCTCGGTAAGGTCGGGCAGCTTGGCAAAAGCACGTTTTAAGACCTTCTGCCGCAGAAAGTTCATTTTTTCATGCAGCTGCACCATTACAGGCCGCATAGTCAGATAACGCAGCCGTTCTTTTAATGCTTCGATGCCTTCTTCAATGATATTTTCCGCGACTTTGGCTTCCGAAGAACGGAAATTTTTATTCATATCGACAACGCCTTCAAGGTCGTCGATATTATACAGCGTTACGCCTTCGATGCCGCCTACAAGCGGGTCAACATCGCGCGGCACGGCAATATCTACCAGAATAAGCGGTTTACCGCCGCGCTTGGGGATAATGTCGCGTACGCCCTGCTCTGTGATCACATAATGAGGTGCTCCGGTAGAGGTGATAATGATGTCAGAGGTTATGGCCTGCTGCATAAATTCATTATACGGGATCGCTGTACCGTTGAATTTTTCTGCCAGTTCCTGGGCGTGATCAAGATTGCGGTTGCTGACAAAAATGGTTTTAGCGCCTTTGTCGATCAAATGCCGGGCGGTCAGTTCGCTCATTCGGCCGGCGCCGAGTACTAAAATATTGGCTTTGGTCAGATCGCCGACGATGTTGATAGCCAGATCGACAGCGGCCGAAGAAACAGATACCGAACTGTAGGCGATCTTGGTTTCTGTGCGTACCCTTTTACCTACGGTAATAGCGCGGATAAAAACGGTATTGAGCAGGGTAGCAGTCATGCCCCGGCTGCGGGATAGATTATAAGCACTTTTGATCTGGCTCAGGATCTGGCCTTCGCCGATGATGAGAGAGTCAAGGCTGGAAGCGACTTTAAACAGATGCCGGACACAATTGATGCCGGTCAGATTATAGAAGTAGTCGGGCTGATACTGTTCGCCCGCCAGGTGGCGCAGTAATGTGCGCAGAAAGGCTACGCCTGCCGTGGTATCTTCCAGTACCAGATAAAGTTCGGTTCTGTTACAGGTCGATAGTAAAACGGCCTCGTTGATATTATCGTTGTTGATCAGCCGGCGCAGCACACGGACTGTTTTGTCCTGCGGGAAATTGAACCGCTCGCGGATCTCAACGGGGGCTGTTTTGTGATTCAAGCCTAAAACGATTAACTGCATCAGTGATGCTCTCCTTTGCCTGGTCAAGCTGTCCTGCATGAAGCAGGTCGATGACGGATTGTGTTAAAGTCTGACGCCAGAAAGCAGTACGCTTTTCAGGCGTTATCTCAAGAGTTTGCAGCTCCTTGCGGAGCTGCTGTAAAAATTCGTTGAATTCAGCAAAATCAGGACCGTAATATTTTTTCAGGTCCTGTGCCAGCACCCGGGTCAGGGCGGGCATGCCTCCGGTAGACAGGGTAAAGTTCAAAGCGCCGTTTTTGACGGTCGAGGGCACGCTGAAATTACCCAGTGCCGGTTCTGTCACTACGTTGCAGAGACAGGGCGCGGCGGCAGCGATCTTTCGATTGACGGCAAAATCATCAGTTGCGGCTACGGTGACAAAAGCGTCGCTGAGATCATCAGCTGCATAGGCGCGCAATTTTACCTGCAGCAGCCCTGTTTTCGCCAGGGTCGCCAGCTGCGAGTCTACTGCCGGTGCGATCACCGTCAGGTCGGCGCCGGCTTCGATCAAGGGCAGGGCTTTACGCACTGCTACTTTACCGCCGCCGATGATGACGCATTTTTTATTTTTTAGGTCCAGCATTGCCGGATAAGCAAAAGAATTCTGCTGCATGATTACCTGCTTATAAAAATAAAGTTTACAGAAGTATTAATGATAAAAATACAACAACTATAATATCATAAAATAGGATTTATTTCCAGTTAAAAGAGTGTTCCAGCGGTGTAAAATCAGGGCTGAAGATTAATTGCGGCAATAAAAAGGATTTGCTGTTCCGGCAGCGAATACTTACAGATAAACAACAACCTGCGGTAGGAGGAATGACTTATGAACTGTGCTTTTTGCCCTCATCACAAATGCTACACCAGCGGTCAGAATTGTACTCGTCTGACTCATGAAGAAATCAACGAGTATTATACCGACGAAGATAAAAAAATGATGCGCGCATCGTCTGCGACCGAGAGCCGTAATTATTTGAAAATGACGCGTCTGGAGGAAAGCGTATTTTTCGCTAAAGAAATGGGCATTCAAAAAGTCGGCATTGCTTTTTGCATCGGCCTGGCCAATGAAGCGCATTTTTGTGCCCAGTATTTCAAAAATGAAGGCCTGGACGTGCAATCTGTCTGCTGTAAGGTCTGTTCTGTCGATAAGGATCTGCTGGAACTGGAAAAAATCAAACCGGGTCAGCGTGAAGCCATGTGCAACCCTAAAGTGCAGGCCCGTCTGCTGAACGAAGGCGGCACAGAACTGAACTTTATCGTAGGCCTTTGCGTAGGGCATGATATGCTCTTTACCATGGAATCCAAAGCCCCTGTCTCCAGCATTATTACCAAAGACAGGGTTTTAGCCAATAATCCGGCCGGCGCTGTTTATTCGCGTTACTGGCGGCGGAAGCTGGGAATTTTGGAAGATGGTACTGTATAAAAAATATTTTTTTATGAAAGTCTGTCGCTTATGCGGCAGACTTTTTTAATGTAAAGCAGCAAACGGAAGGGAAATTCCCTTCCGTTTGCTTGAGAAACTTATGTAGGAGGATGATAAATGTTACCCAAGTAGCTGCAGAAGGTTATTGTTTTATGATTGTACCTTCTTTCATGATAATCTTCATATTGTTAACTGCAACAGCGCGTATGTTTTCTAAAGGATTGCCATCTAGGACAAGGATATCAGCAAATTTATCGACTTCTAAAGTACCGGTTATTTTATCTACCTTCAGCATTTCAGCACCTACTTTTGTTGCTGCAACGATAGTATCCATTTCTGAAATGCCGGCTTTTTCTACGAAAGAATACATTTCGCCGATAGCAGTGGTCCCGTAAGGTGTAAGGCTGGAACAGAAGCTATCAGAGCCAATGGTTAACCCTATGCCTTTGGATTTTGCTTTACGCAGGTTGGCGTAAACACGGTTCAGTTCTTTTTCTGCAACAGTTGCTCCGGAATATTGATCATGTACCTCTGGGATGTATGGCGGCGCGTATGTTTTGAACCATTCGTTAAGGAATTGGATTGTTGGGCAGAAGTAAATCCCTTTTTCAGCCATGATATCAAGGCATTCATCATTTAAGGTTTGTCCATGAATGATCAGATGAACGCCGGCTTTTGCAGAATCAAGGGCGCCGCCGTAACCTTCGGCGTGAGACCAGACTGGGATACCGACCATATTGCATTCGTCAACGACAGCCTTGATTTCTTCAAAGGTATAATGCTGATCTAATTTTTGATCCCAGCGCCAAATGCCGCCTCCGGTAGACCATATTTTGATAGCGTCAGGATTTTCACGCAGTCTTTTGCGGACAGCTTTACGCAGTTCCCAAGGCCCGTCTACACGTTCAGCCCATGGATGAGATTGTTCATTATACCAAATAGGAAGTTTATGAGAATCTCCGTGACCGCAGGTACGGCAGAAGCCTAATCCTGTACCGACGACACGTGGTCCCTGCATAATACCTTTTTCTACCATATTTCGGATTGCAAGGCCTGAATAAGAGATTTCTCTGACTGTAGTCAAACCATTTTCCAAACATTCGTGGGCCTGTTGTACAGCTACTACCGTTTTTTGAACGCGATCTTCTAAAACCCACTCGGTATCGTCATCGGTCAAGTTGCCGGAAAAGTGCAAGTGCGTATCAATAAGTCCTGGCATGATAGTTTTGCCATTAATATCGATCTGTTCATATTCAGGAGAGATTTGCTTGACAGGTCCGGCATAGGTTATTTTTTTGCCTTCTACCAAGACTAATGAGTTTACAATTGGTTCTCTACCGGTGCCATCAATGAGATAACCTCCAACTAAAGCGATTTTTTTCATGATAAATACCCCCTTGATTATTTATTGTGAATATGGTTTTTAATTAAAGTTATTTATGAATCTGTGTGTCATCTATGGATATCGGAATTGTTGTAGATCCAGAGGTTTTATTTCGGTGCAAAGTTTTGATGATCAGGCCTATAGCCAGCCATCCCAAAACGATACTCCATTCTACGGCATTTAGTGTAGCGGGGCTTCCGGGAACTACCATCAGAAGTATGATCAGTGATCCTGCAAGACAGGCCAGTGAGATGCCAAATTTTCCTCCTGGGACTTTATAAGGTCTGGGAAGATCGGGTTCTGTAAGGCGCATTTTGTAACAGGAGAAACTGACCATAGTACAGGCGAAAATAAAAGCCAGAGCTGAGACATTAGTAAGTGGCACTAACATCTTTTTGCCTAAAAATGGGCCGATAACAGTTAAAATGGCTAAGAGAATATTCGCTGTTTTGGGAGTTCCTGAAACAGGGTCTACTTCAGAAAAAGATTTGGGCAGCTGGCCTTTACGTCCCATAGCAAGCATAATACGGCTTGTAGCACCATAAAAAGAATTCATGGGACCCATAGGCCCGATTGTGGCAATGCAGAGCATTGCGATATACAAAAAAATATTTATTGTTTTCAAACAAGCTAAAGCAGGAACAGAACTTTTAACAAAATCAGTCCAGGGTATGATACTGCCAAAGGAATAGATGCAGACCATATAAAATCCGCCGGAGGCCAGCAGTGCTAAACTGATAACACGCCCGAATTTGTTCCAGTCGAGACCTTCAGCGGCTTCTTCTGCCTGTTGAGGAATAGTGTCGAAGCCTGCGTAAAAGAATGGTGTCATAACAAGAACCGAGATGATACCGGCAAACATAGTTGAAGCTGAAGTTGATGAAGCCGCACCTTCAACACTGGTAAAAATTGGTTGGATGTTCTCAGGACTACCTTTAACAAGAGAGATACCCATAGCAAGGATCATTCCACAGAGCAGGGCTTTAGTAAGAAATGCCTGCAGGCTTGCCGCGGCGGAAGCACCACGAAAATTTTGGATGATTACATAAACAGCAAAACTCAGAGCAATAACAGTGGGAAGCAGATAGACATCAGCCCCCATAATTGAATATAGCTTCATTGAACGTAGGATTGGAAATAAATCTCCGAACATATCTGAAACGAGCGTTGAAATAGCAATTGCTTCCCATGGACAGAGGATTGCATTGCCTAAAGCCAAGAACCAGCCGGTAATATAGGACATGGTATTTCCGTAAGTACGGTCTACATATTCAACAATGCCGCCGGAAATAGGGATTGCTGCAGTGAGTTCTCCGAATACAGCTCCGATAGGCAGTAAAAATACAGCTCCAATAATAAAGGCGATCATAGCTGCTACAGGACCTCCGCCAATGATCATCCAGTCACCTACCATCAGAACCCAGCCGGTTCCGATGATAGCTCCGAAACCGATTGTAAAAAAATTCCAGAGTGACAGTGTTTTTTGCATACTGCCTTTTTGGTTTGATGCTGACATGTAAAAGCCCTCCTTTGGGTGAAGATAATGAGAAACATGAAACGATGTCTACTAAATATTCGAATAATTTAGAGAAGGGTAGTAACTTTGTACGGCTTTACTATAGCTTAAAGTAAATCGTATTACGACAAAAATTTCATAATTGATAGATTCGATGTAATATCAGGTACGGTTTAAATTTTGTAGCAGCAAAATCGGCACTTCCAGTGTCATAATCGCAGCGATTAGTTCAAGATACAGAGGTTATAATAAAAATATAATTAACCGTTAAGAACGGAGGTGAGAATATGTTTTATATTGCTTTGTGCGATGATGAATGGCAGGCTGTAGAATTATTGACCGGTTATTTATCAGAGATCAAAAGATCGGGATTACAGCTGGAAAGTGTGCCTTTTTTGAACGGACTGGAACTGGTACACCAGTATGAACGGGGGCGTAAATTTGATATTATCATATTGGACATGCTGATGAAGCCATTAAATGGTATTGAAACAGCAAGGTTGATCAGGAAATATGACAGCGAAGTGCCGATTTTAATCGTAACGGGAACTGTTGAATATGCGATGGAAGGTTATCAGGTAAATGCCTATCGTTATATTTTGAAGCCGGTAGATAAAGCTTATTTTCTACAGGAAGTACGGACTATTTTGACATCAATAGCCAGGTTACAGAACAAATATTTCAGTTTTACCAACGAAAAAGGACTATTTAAAATAAAAACTACTGATATTTATTATTTCGAATCTAATATGCGCACTTTATCGGTTTGCCATCTGGGAGGAAAAACAAATTTTACGGGGAAAATCAGTGAAGTGGAGGAGTCGCTGAGTGAACAGAATTTTTTCAGGATTCATAAAAGTTATGTTGTTAATCTAAAACATATACGTAATATTTTTAAAGATACTGTTACTTTAGAAAATGGAGAGGAATTGCCGCTTAGTAGGCATCGCAGCAAAGAATTACGGCAGCAGTTCCTATCCTATATGAAGGAAAATATTTGATATGGATATTATGCTGAAATGGATCGCTTATGTGATTTTATCTGCGGCTGAGACGTGGATCGGATATCGTCTTTTCAATACTTATCTGACTCGTAATTCAGTAAGACAGAGTTATTACTGGTTGGGTGTGATATTCTATTTTACGTTTCAGATGTTTTCTTATGTAAATGAAAGTCCCATGTTTTCGACGGCGGCTTATTATTTTTTCTTTGCTACAATTATTGCCGTTGTTTTCTTTTCTGATTCTTTACAGAATAAGATTACGATTGCTTTGCTCTTTGTTATTATGAATTATGCATGCAAAACGGCCATGACAGGTATTGCTTTGGCCTGGGGGGAACAGACTTTGCCGCGGGAGCTGACTAATTATCGTATTGTTATGGATTCATGGTCGCAGATGATGGCATGTATACTGTTTGTTTTGAGTTTATGGGGTACGATTTGTATTCGTGAGTTGAGGCTGAATAAGCAAAATTTACTTTATGCTGTAATTTCATATCTGTTTCCACTGACTGTGATGATTTCAGTAATCATTATTTCCCATAAAAATATTGGGTTTGGATCTGTCGCGGGGATACAGGCCTTTTATATTTATACTTCAGTACTGTTGTTTTCTGCATCAATTAGCCTTTTCTACCTTCTGGAAAAAAATATTCTTTTGGATATGTCCGGAGAAAAGTCATCGGTAATGGAAGAATTGCTGTCACTGCAGCGCCGTCATTATGAACGATTGGATATATCACAGTGTGAATTACAGAGCCTGCGGCATGATATCAAAAATCATATTAGCTATCTATATGCACTTTTGGACATTGGTCATGCTAAAGAAGCTCAGGAATATATTAAGGAACTTTATACCGGTAATAAAGGCTTGCAGGGCATTATTTACAGTGGGAATATAGTTATTGATTCCATTCTCAGTAATGGTTTGGCTAATTTGGAAAACAGTGGGATAAATTTAAAATGCAGTATAATTATACCGCCTTCGTTAAATGTTGCTGATGTTGACCTGTGTATTCTTTTTGGAAATTTGATTGATAATGCTGTGGAAGCATGTGAAAGAATAGTAGAACCGGGCAGGGAAAAATTTATTGTTCTTAATGTTAACATCAAAAAAGATTATCTGTTCATTGATATCGCTAATTCATTTACTGGTGAAGTGAAAAAACAGAATAATGTTTATAGAACAGTGAAGATTGATGAGCGTTATTGTGGTATAGGCCTGTTTAATATTAGAAAGATTGTTGAAAAATATAATGGCGAATTTTCAATCAGCCATTCTGATAATGTCTTTAGCGTTTCGGTTATGTTGTCATTACTCCAGGGAAAACAATAAGGACTGCCGTTTAACGGCAGTCCTTATTGTTTTTGTAAAGCAGCAGGCTTTTAACGAGTAATCCCAAAGCGGCCCAGCCGGACAGCAGGAGGTATTCTGTTTTACTTAGTGAAGCGGCAGTACCGGGCAGCAGCATGGAAGCGATGATCAGAAAGCTGATGCAGCAGGCGCAGAAGATACCTGTTTTACCGCCCGGTACTTTGTAGGGACGGTGCAGAGCCGGCTCGCTGCTGCGCATTTTATAACAGGCCAGACAGACCATCAGGCAGGAAAACATGAAGGTCAAAGCTGCAACATTTGTTAAAGGCAGCAGCATATTACCTCCCAGAAAAGGGGCAAGCATGATGCCGGAGCTGAGCAGGAGATGCGTTGGTCTGGCTATGGGCTGGGCAGCATCGGCAGGGATAAACGCTGCCGGCAGTTGTTTTTTGCGGGCCATGGCCAGTAAAATCCTGGAGGAAGAGGCATAGAAAGAGTTCATTGGTCCCAAAGCGCCTAAAACGGTGATGCAGAGCATCAGAAAATATAAAGTGAAATTGATGTGTTTTAGGCAGGCAAGGGCAGCCAAAGGCTGTTTGATAAAATTTGTCCAGGGCATAAGGCTGCTGAAAGCCGCTATACAGATGATATAAAAGCTGCCTGCTGATAAAAGCGCAAGACTGATGATCCTGCCGAATTTATGCCAGTCCAGACCCTGAGCAGCTTCTTCTGCCTGCTGGGGGATGGTATCAAAGCCGGTATAGAAAAAGGGCGTTACTGTAAGCAGGGCCAAAACACCCGTACCAAAAGAAGCAGCCTGGGTCTGCGCGGTTGCTGCATGGACAGCAAGAAAAAGCGGCTGCCAGTTTGCGAGCCGGCCTTTGTCAAAAGCGCTGAGAAGTGCCAGCAGCAGTCCTGCCAGTAAAGCTTTGGCCAGGAAGGACTGCGCTTTGGCGGCAGCTTTTGAGCCGTGCAGATTTTGCCTGATGATGAAACCGGAGAGGCAGAGCGCGATCAGGGCCGGAAAAAGGTAGACGTCTGCGCCTAAAATACTGTAAAGCCTGACGGAACGCAGCCAGGGAAACAAGTCGCCGAACAGGGTGCCCAAAAGGGTAGAGATAGCGATCGTTTCCCAGGGGCACATGATGATATTGCTCAGCAGCAGGAACCAACCGGTAATAAAAGCAGCTGTTTTGCCATAACTGCGGTCTACATATTCGATCACGCCGCCGTCGATCGGCAGGGCGCTTGTAAGCTCACCGAAAACGGCGCCGACCGGCAACAGAAGCAGCGCGCCCAGCAAAAAGGCCAGCATGGCCGGGATGGGCCCGCCGCTGATGATCAGCCATTCGCCAACCAGAAAGATCCAGCCGGTACCGATGATGGCCCCAAAGCCGATCGTAAAGAAATTCCAGAGCGTCAGCGTTTTAGCAGCAGCTTTTTGTTTAGCAGGTTCAACAGACATAAAAAGGTCCCCTTACGAAAATTTTCAGGAGTAAGATATTGGTACTTTTAGTCTACTCTTTTCAAACCAGCGCCGCAGATAACTCTGCTTGTTTAATCATTTACAATAATGCCTGCTAAAAGCTTTCTAAAATTACAAATTCAGCCGTCGCCCAGAATGTAAAAATATCGCAAATTATCTGAAAATTAATTTACAAATGTTCTGACAAATGTTAAAATGACGGTAAATAAACATTTAAGAGGTGATTGGAAATGCTGACTTTACCTATCCTCAGAAAAATGCTGCACAGCGCCGCAACGGAGCTGAAAGCCAACAGTAAATATCTGTGTGAGCTTGATGGTGTGGCAGGTGACGGCGACCACGGGATCACTATCGGCAGAATGGCCGATGTGATGCAGGAACTGCTTGACGTAACTACTCTCAATACGATGCGCGCGCTTTTGGATGCCCTGGGTGATGCCTTTATGGGTATCAACGGCGGCAGCGCCGGCCCGCTGTGGGGCACGGTTTTTACAGGTATGGCTGAAGGTATCGACGATCAGGCTGAACTGACTGACCTGGAACTGCGGAAAATGTTTACGCAGGCGAAGCTGGATTTTATGGATATTTCCAAAGCTAAACCCGGCGATAAAACTATGGTCGATGCCTTGTATCCGGCTATCGACGCCATTATCGAAACGCAGGGCAGCCTGAAGGAGATCATGGCTGCGGCCGCAGCAGCTGCTAAAGCCGGTGCCGAAGCCACCAGCCAGATGGTAGCCAGATTCGGCCGCGCTAAAAATATGGGCGAGCGCAGCATCGGCACGAAAGACCCGGGAGCTGTGTCTATAGCCATTTTATTCGACGGTATGGCCAAGGCGTTATAAGTCTTTAAACTTTCGCAGGTGCGGAAGCAAATAAAATTTTGGAGGTTGAAAAGCATGAAAAAATTTGTTAACGATCCCGAAAATCTGACCAGTGAATTATTGGAAGGCCTGGCGCTTGCCAATAAGGATATTATCCATCTGGAAGACGGCAATCTGGTCGTCAATAATAAATTGAAAGACGCTGACCGCGTTACGATCGTCACTTTGGGCGGCACCGGACATGAGCCGGCTATCAGCGGCTTTGTCGGTGAAGGCATGGTGGATATTTCCGTAGCCGGTAATGTTTTTGCCGCTCCCGGCCCGCAGGCCTGCGTAGAGGCCATAAAAATGGCTGATAAGGGTCATGGCGTTTTATTTGTTGTTCTGAATCATGCCGGCGATATGCTGACAGGCAACCTGACCATGAAACAAGTCAAGAAACTGGGCTTGAATGTAATGAAAGTCGTTACGCAGGAAGATATTGCCAATGCACCGCGCAGCAATGCCGATGACCGCCGTGGTCTGGTCGGCTGCGTGCCGCTGTATAAAATCGCCGGTGCCGCAGCTGCTGCCGGTAAATCTTTGGAAGAAGTTGCAGCCATTGCCCAGAAATTTGCCGATAATATGGCGACGATTGCTGTTGCGGCTAAGGGCGCGACCCATCCCGCTACGGATATGGTCATTGCCCAGATCGAAGAAGGTAAGATGGAGATCGGCATGGGCCAGCACGGCGAAGGCGGCGGCGGACTGACTGAAATGAAAACGGCTGATGAAACTGCCGTTATCATGATAGACGCGCTGCTGAAAGATCTGGAGATCAAAAAAGGCGAAAAGCTTTTGGTCATCGTTAATGGCGTTGGCGCCACTACCTTGATGGAACAGCTGATCGTGTTCCGTAAATGCTATAACTATCTGGCGGAAAAAGGCATCGAAGTCGTTGCCAATATCGTCGGCGAAGTGCTGACAGTACAGGAAATGGCTGGCTTCCAGCTCTTTATCGCCCGTATGGACGACGAACTGCTCGAGTATTGGAATGCTCCCTGCCGCACTCCGTATTATAAAAACTAAGTGATATTTTTGAGGAGATAAAAATGGCTGATAAAGACGGTAATATTATTGCGAAAGATTATGGTATCGGGATCAAACCACCTCACCAGCACTTTCATGTCAAAGGGCATGATAACGCCGGCTGGGGCATGAAGGCCCGCCTGTCACAGATTTTTACGGCTGACGGACGCACGATCATGCTGGCTTTTGACCACGGCTATATCATGGGCAGCACAGCCGGCCTGGAAAGACTGGATCTGGTGATTCCGCCGCTGATGGAGTATGCGGACTGCCTGATGGCGACCCGCGGCGCGCTGAGGACCTGTATCCCTGCCGATAACCGCCGGGCGATTGCCCTGCGCTGCACTGCGGACAGCTCTGTTTTGAAAGACGATATGAGCATGGGCGTTGTTGGCAGCGACATCGAGGATGCCCTGCGGATGAATGCTTCCTGCATGGCCGTACAGTGCTTTATCGGTTCGGCCGGTGAGATCGCTTCCCTGCATAATCTTTCTTACTATGTCAATAAAGGCGAACGCTACGGCATCCCCGTACTGGGCGTAGTCGCCGTAGGCAAAGAAATGGAACGTACAACCCGCTATTTTGCTTTGGCGACACGGCTTTTGGCAGAACAGGGAGCGCATATCATCAAAACCTATTACTGTGAAAACTTTGAACAGATCACAGCTGCCTGCCCGGTACCGATCGTTATAGCCGGCGGCAAAAAAGTGTCCGAAGCAGAAGCTCTGGACATGGCTTACCGTGCCGTCAATGAAGGCGCAGCCGGTGTTGATATGGGCCGCAACGTACTGCAGGCAGAGTGCCCTGGCGCCATGCTGCAGGCGATCCGCATGGTAGTGCATGAAAATGCCAAGCCGGAAACCGCCTATAAGGCTTATCAAACTTTGATGAAGGACGTGAAATGATGAAACAGTTTATGCACGTGGGCGTACCCACTGATAAAGTTATGGAAGGCGCGGTTTACGCCGAGGCTATCAAAACCTATATCGTAGCTCCTGAAACCAACGAGTTCAATATCGAATACCTGCGTTTTGAAAAAGATACCCCGCTGCCCAAAGAGCTGCAGACTATGGTCCATGTCGCTTATAAGGTAGACGATATGGATGAACAGGTCAAAGCCAATACCGTTGTCGTTGAGCCCTGGTTTGCTGATGAGCATACCCGCCTGGCTTTTATTATGAAAGACGGTATTTTAATGGAACTGATGGAAGTGAAATAAATTGCTGAGCGGTAAAGAACGGACTGATCTTGTCAATGTTGCCCGGCTGTATTATGAACAGGGTCTGACGCAGGATCAGGTCGCCAGGCGCATCGGCGTTTCCCGTCCCCTGGTCAGTAAAATGCTGGCGCGGGCCCGTGAGGCAGGCATCGTCCATATCGAGATCCGCGCTGCGGACGAAGGCGACGCTGCGTTGCTGACAGCTTTGCAGGCCAAATATGCTCTGGCGGGCGGTTTGGTACTGCCGCAGCAGACAGATGCAGAGCAGTCTGTCCAGGCTGCCGCCGCTTATCTGGCCGGCGAGCTTTTATATGAGCGCAGCATCGGCCTGGGCTGGGGTTACCTGCTGGGTGAAAGCGTAGCCCTGCTGGCACAGCAGTGCGTACGCCGGCAGCCAGGCGCTGTGCTGCCGCTTATTGGCCGGGCGCATATTCCCAATAAAGGCTATCGGGTGGACGAACTGGCAGAAATGCTGGCTGCCGCTTGCGGCAGGCAGGCCTGGCGTCTGGCAGCGCCGGCGTTTCCGGGCAGTATGGAAGAACGGGAGCAGCTGGAGGCAACTCCTGCTTATGCGGAGCTGGCCGCCATGTGGCGCAAAATGGACGCTGCACTGGTAGAGATAAGAGATTTTCCCAGTGTGCCTGACGAAGCGACAGCTACCCGTTTTGGCGACAGCCTGAAACGGCAGCACGCCGTTGGCAGTTTTTTATCCTATTATTACAACGAACGTGGTGAATTTATCAGCGGCGAGCATGATTTTGCAGTCAGGATACCGCTGGGGACCCTGCGCCGCTGTCCTAAGATCATTGGTCTGGCCTTGGGCGCTGCGCCCGCTGCCATAGCAGGCGCTTTGCAGACAGGCCTGTTTACACACCTGCTGGTAACAGAAAGTACGGCGCGTAAAATTTTGGAGAAATGATATAGATGTTTTTACGCCTGCCCGGCGCTTTTGTACCGGACAGGCGTATTATTTTTGAACATTTTGTGTTCGAGAATGCTGTGGGGCTTAACAAATCTTGTTTTTGAGTTTATACTGTTTTTGAATAATTATCATAACAGTAAAGAAAGCTGGCAGGAAAATGCAGAAAAGCAATACAGTTTTGATTTTACGGGGATTTGTTGTTTTAGGTGTTATTTTGATGCACACAAGCTGGTTTTTTAGCAGCGGCGGCAGTGAAAATATGTTAGCCTTTTCTTCAATGCTGCTGGAGGTGCTGTCATTGTTTGCAGTGCCGCTGTTTATGGCGATAGCGGGTTATTTGTTTACAGGGCGTAATAAGCACGCTTACATTTACAGCGCTGCTTTTTTTAAGAAGATGCTGCTGTCGGTATTGTCACCTTATTTGTTGTTTTCTGCCCTCTATATAGTAACTGCTTTTGTTTTTGACGGTCATACATATACGCTGGGTGAGATAGTCGTTGATATGCTGACGGGCAGTGCTGCGGTTCATTTGGGATTTTTCAGGGCACTGATCGGGTTCTATCTGGTGTATCCGTTTTTAATCATGATTTTTAATAAATGCCGCGAGTCAGGCTGGCTGAAATACTATTTTGCTGCGACAGCTGTTTTGCAGATCTCCTGGAAGGTGTTGAATAATATTCAGTTTGAGACTGTTTGGATCATCTACCTGCTTATGGGGACAATGTTTCTGCGTTATCTTGTTTATTTTTCGCTGGGAATGGCGGCCTACTATTATAAAAAGGAATTTTTAGAGTGGATCGGCAGGAGCCGGAAATTTTTGGTCTGGCTGCTGATCATTTTTATTCCTTTGGTTACTGTATGCTGGTTGGAAAAGTACTATTGGAAGACCTATTATATTTTGGAGTTTATCTGTTTTCCACTCAATATGTTTTTATATACGATTTTGATAGCGATGCTGTTTTATCATTCTGAGGATATTAATAGAAAAAATACCCTGCAAAAGCGGTTTGTGCTGTATTTGGGCAATTATTCGTTCGGTATTTTTCTTATCCATATCTTTTTTATGTATCTGTGTACTGAGTATCTGCTGCCTTTGCTGCAGATTACGCCTTCGATGCTGACTTTTTATCCGTTGCTGTTCGTTTTGATGCTGGTATTGAGTCTGGGAAGTATGGAAATACTGGCGCGGCTTCCTTTTCACGAGCTGCTGATAGGGAAGGTTGAACGCCGGCTGCTGCTGCATAGAAAAAGCGGCAAAACCAACAACTTATAAGTTTGATTTTTCTGATAATTAGTGTTAGAATAGCGATAATCACAGCTTGGAGTTGTCAGGCTGTAAGCAAATTTTTGTAGAATGGAAGGATGGTAGTAATGAACAGAAAGAATTTACGCAGTTTGGCTGCAGGTGCGGCCCTGCTGCTGGCAGTAGGTGTTTTGGCAGGCTGCGGCGGCGAAAAGAAGGCTGAAGACGGGAAGAAAATGGTGACAGTCGGTATTGCCCAGCTGGTAGAGCATGGTGCTTTGGATGCGGCTAATAAGGGCTTTGTGGCCGGTATGGCTTCCCAGGGCTTCAAAGAAAACGAAAATGTAAAATATGACCGGCAGAACGCGCAGGCAGACCAGTCTAACCTGCAGAATATCGCTCAGCGTTTTGTCAGCAATAAAGTAGATCTGATCTGCGCTATTGCCACGCCGACGGCGCAGACGATGGCTAATGCTACTAAAGATATCCCTATCGTGGCAACGGCGGTGACTGATTATGAAGTGGCGAAGCTGGCGGCTTCTAACAGCGAGCCGAAGGGCAATGTTACCGGTACCAGCGATATGAATCCCATCGATCAGCAGCTGGAGCTGCTTTTGCAGATCGCACCGCAGACAAAAACTATCGGGACCATTTACAGTTCCAGTGAAGTCAATTCACAGCTGCAGGTCGACGTTCTGAAAAAGCTGGCGGTAGCTAAGGGGATCAACGTCATTGAGGCGACGGTTTCCACAGTCAACGATATCCAGCAGGCTGCGCACAGCCTGATCGGCAAGGTGGACGCTGTTTATGTGCCGACTGATAACGTGATGGCTTCTTCGATGCCGACGTTGGTAGCTGTAACAGATGAAGCCAAGCTGCCCGTGATCTGCGGCGAGAGTGATCCGGTACGTGCCGGCGGTCTGGCGACCTTAGGTATCGACTATTATAAACTGGGTGAACAGACTGGCGTGATGGCTGCCGAGATCCTGAGCGGTAAGGGCAAGCCGCAGACCATGCCGATCCAGACTCAGAAAGAGTTTAAAATCGTTGTTAACGAAACTACAGCTAAACGCAATGGTATTACTATCCCGCAGGATATTCTGGCTAAGGCCGAGGTCGTAAAATAAAATACACAACAGGGTTGTTTCGTTACGAAACAGCCCTGTTTTTATTGTTTTGTTTGTGTTTTGTGATAATAAATGATAAAATTATTTTATCCTTATATATGTTCGTCAAGGATCAAAAGCTATATTGTAGAGTGGAAGGATGGTCATTATGAACAAAAAAATGCGTGCTTTGGCAGCAGGCATTGCCCTGACTTTGTCTTTAGGACTTTTAGCGGGCTGCGGCGGCGAAAAAAAGTCTGCCGATAACAGTAAGAAGGTAGTAAACGTAGGTATCGTTCAGTTAGTTGAACATGATGCTTTAGATGCAGCCAATAAAGGCT
This sequence comes from uncultured Phascolarctobacterium sp., assembly GCF_958349595.1. Classification (NCBI taxonomy): domain Bacteria; kingdom Bacillati; phylum Bacillota; class Negativicutes; order Acidaminococcales; family Acidaminococcaceae; genus Phascolarctobacterium; species uncultured Phascolarctobacterium sp. The sequence continues at coordinate 70,111 of NZ_CATWDQ010000008.1, forward strand.
TTGTAGCCGGAATGGCAGCTAAAGGCTTTAAAGAGAATGAAAATGTAAAATATGACCGGCAGAACGCGCAGGCAGACCAGTCTAATCTGCAGAATATCGCGCAGCGTTTTGTCAGCAATAAAGTGGATCTGATCTGCGCTATCGCTACGCCGGCGGCGCAGACTATGGCCAATGCTACCAAAGATATCCCCATCGTAGCAACGGCAGTGACTGATTATGAAGCGGCCCGGCTGGTTGCATCCAACAGTGAGCCTAAAGGCAATGTTACCGGTACCAGCGATATGAACCCGATCAAAGAGCAGCTGGAACTGCTGCTCAAATTGGTGCCCGGCGCCAAAACTATCGGTACTATTTATTGTTCCAGTGAAGTAAATTCACAGCTGCAGGTAGAGCTGCTGAAAAAATATGCGGCAGAAGAAGGCGTGCAGGTAGCAGAAGCGACTGTATCCAATGTCAATGACATCCAGCAGGCAGCTCAAAGCCTGGTGGGTAAGGTAGACGCTATCTATGTGCCGACAGATAATGTACTGGCTTCGGCGATGCCGACTCTAGCCCAGGTCACTGAGCCTGCCAAACTGGCCGTGGTCTGCGGCGAGGGCGGTATGGTTATGGCTGGCGGCGTGGCTACGCTGGCGATAGATTATTATCAGCTGGGCGAACAGACCGGCGAAATGGCCGGCGATATACTGAGCGGCAAGGCAAAACCTCAGACGATGCCGATCCAGCTGCAAAAGTCATTTAAAGTTATTATCAACAAGGAAAATGCTGAAAAAATCGGTATCAAGATTCCCGAAGATCTGCTGAAGGCAGCAAGCTCTAAGTAAACAGGCGCGGGTTTCTCCTTGTTTTAGGGGAGAGGCCCGTTTTTTATGGATATATTAGGAGGAAGATAGATGATAGACTTATTGATGCCGACGATAGCACAGGGACTTTTATGGGCGATCATGGCACTGGGCGTATATATAACTTACAGGGTTTTGGATATTGCTGATCTGACTGTGGAGGGCAGTTTTCCGTTGGGCGCTGCCGTGGCTGCTTCTTTATTGGCAGGCGGTTGTTCTCCGTGGCTGGCTTTTGGCGCGGCGATGCTGGCCGGGATGCTGGCCGGTGTTGCGACCGGGCTTTTACATACCAAGCTGAAAATACCTGCCCTGCTGGCCGGTATTTTGACGATGATAGCTTTATATTCCGTTAATCTGCGTGTGATGGGCAAGGCCAACTTGTCGCTGCTGCGTGTAGACACGGTGTTTTCTCTTATGCGCGACATCGGTGGTTTCAGCAATGCGCAGGCAGTGCTGTGCGTCGGTATCGTCAGTTCGCTTTTGATCGGTTTTTTGATCTACTGGTTTTTTGGTACGGAAATCGGTGCGGCGATCCGTGCTACAGGCTTCAATCCGCAGATGATCAGAGCGCAGGGCGTGGATACTAATTTTACGATCATTCTGGGCCTGCTGATCAGCAATGCCCTGGTCGCTTTAAGCGGCGCTTTAGTAGCACAGAACAATGGCTTTGCCGATGTTGGTATGGGTACGGGCACGATCGTTATTGGTCTGGCTTCGGTCATTATCGGCGAGGTGCTGTTCGGCACCCGCAGTTTTAAAAACTGCATCATCAGCGTTGTGCTTGGCTCTATCGTTTACCGTCTGGTTATTGCCGCTGTACTGCAAATGGGCATGCCGCCAAACGATCTGAAGCTTTTTACGGCGATCCTGGTAGCGTTTGCTTTGTCGCTGCCGCTTATTAAAAGTAAGCTTGGTCTGCGAAAGGCGGTGAAGTAAATGCTGCGTGTTGAAAATATCTGTAAGACATTTTTTGCCGGGACGATCAACGAGAAGAAGGCCCTGCAGGGTCTATCACTGCATTTAAAACCGGGCGATTTTGTGACCGTCATCGGCGGCAACGGTGCTGGTAAGTCGACTTTGATGAATTCCATTGCCGGAGTATTTCCCATCGACAGCGGCAGGATCGTTATCGACGGCCATGATATTACTAAAACTCCTGAGCATAAAAGAGCCAAATATATCGGCCGTGTTTTTCAGGACCCGATGATGGGGACTGCTGCCGGGATGATGATCGAAGAAAATCTGGCTATTGCCGCCCGGCGCGGGAAAACGCCGGGATTAAAATGGGGACTGGACAGTGATAATCAGGCCTGGTTCAGTGAATTGCTGCAGGAGCTGGATCTGGGACTGGAAAACAGAATGACTGCTAAAGTCGGCTTGCTTTCCGGTGGTCAGCGTCAGGCGCTGACGCTGTTGATGGCAACGCTGATCAAACCAAAGCTGCTGCTGCTGGACGAGCATACAGCGGCTCTGGACCCGAAAACAGCTGCTAAAGTGCTGGCGCTGACGGAACGGATCGTTAACAGGGATCAGCTGACGACCCTGATGATCACCCATAATATGCGTGACGCACTGCGCTGCGGCAACCGGCTGATCATGCTGCATAACGGGCGGGTCATCGTCGATGTGGAAGGCGAAGAAAAGGCGCATCTGACGATCCCAGATCTTTTGAAAATGTTTGAGCAGGCCAGCGGTGATATGCTGGACAGCGACAGGCTGCTGCTCAGTTAATGGAAATAAAAAAGACGAGTTCCTTTGAACTCGTCTTTTTTTGTACGCATTTTTATTTTTCCAAACCATAGGTCCAGCTGCTGATTGCACCCATATCATAAATCCTGTTATAACCTAATGCGATCAGGGTATCGGCTGCAATGGCGCTGCGTCTGCCGCTGCGGCAGTAAACAACTATTTCGGTATTTTTATCCTGCGGTAACTGGCCGGCTTTGGTTTTGATCTCGTCAAAAGGGATCAGGATACTGCCGGGAACATGGCCGGAGGCATATTCTTCTTTAGTGCGTACGTCGATAACAGTGAGCATATCGCCCTTATCCAGACGTGCTTTGACCTGGGCGGCAGTGATATTCTGATAATTTTCGCCTGCTGCCGCGGCGCTGTTTCGCCCCAAAGCCTGCAGAGGGCAGGCCCCTTTGCTGTAGAACCAGAAGCCGATGGCAGCGAGGATACAAAGTAGAAAGACAGACAGTTTACTCATCTTGATGCTCCTTTTCTTCAGCAGCTACTACTGCCAGCTGGTCGTCGGCAACAGTTTGCCGGCAATGCGGGCAGTAATACTGCGTTTTTACAGTATGGTTACAGTTTTTATGGACCAGGCGCTTGTAACAGGTGGTAAGGTGTTTTTCGCCCCACAGTACCAGGCTGTTGAAAACGATATTCAGATCTTCGCCGGCTGGCGTCAGCGTATAGCGGTAGCGGGGCGGATGTTTCTGATATAATTCGCTGCTGATCAGTCCGTCGGCTTCCAGCGCTTTCAGGCGGCTGGAAAGCAGATTGCTGGCGATCTGTCCTTCCAGACTGTCAGATATTTCCTTATAGGTCTGGTGTCCGCTCATGATGCCATGCAGAATGAGCAGGGACCATTTGTCGCCGATAATGTTGAGGGCCTGGGCGATATTACAGTGGAAAGGATATTGCTGGCTCATAAAGTACTCCTTCAATTTATAGTAACGAAAAGATCGTTTAAAAATTCGCTCATCGAGGGATGGATATAGATATTATCCCGCAAAAAAGTGTAGTCCAGATCGGCTTTCATTGCCATTTGGACGATATTGATGATTTCGTAAGCATTATTGCAGAAAAAGGCGGCGCCCAGGATCTTGTTGCTGTCAGCGTCCACAATGGCCTTCAGATAACCGGAAGTGCTGCCGAATAAACGGGCTCTGGGACTGGCTGCTTCGGCTATTTTGGCTACTTTGATCTTGTGCCCTGCCTGCAGGGCTTCTGTCTCATTCAGACCTACACGGGCAAAAACCGGGTCCAGAAACATCGAATAGGGGATTGGGCCGCGATTGGCGGCAGTACGTTTACCGTCGCCCCAAAGCTGGTCTTTGATGATGCGGGAGTCGTCCAGAGAGATGTAAGTGAACTGCAGACCGCCTTTGACATCGCCTAATGCCCAAATGTGGGGAACGCTGGTTTGTAAAAATTCATTGACGATGATTTCGCCGCGTTCGTTCATTTTGACGCCGGCTGCTTCCAGATCAAGCTCAGCAGTACTGGCTTTGCGGCCTGTCGCGATCAGGACAGCATCTGCCGGCAGTGTTACGTGGTCGCCGCTGCTGCGGTCAAGATAACCAACAGTAGTCTGATCGTTTTCATCTGTTATTTCTTTAACTTGTGCATTAAAAACAAGACGTATGCCCAAAGCTTCTAAGCGAGTCTGGATCACGTTAGCCATATCGCGGTCTTCGCGGGGAAGAAAGTCGGCCCCGTATTCCAGTACTGTGACCATAGAGCCGTAGTTAGCATACATGGCGGCAAATTCCAGACCGATATAGCCGCCGCCGACAATAATAAGCCGTTGGGGCAAAGTGTCAAGCTCCATTAAGGTTGTGCTGGTATAGACGCGGGAACTGGCCTGCAGTCCGGTGATCGGGGGGATAATTGTTTCGGAGCCGGTGTTGATAAAAATCTTTTCTCCGTATAAGGAAACAGTTTCTTCGGGCAGCTGCACTTCGACGGTATGGTCAGAAAGAAAACGGGCTGGCCCTGTATAAATATCGGCTGCCGCTGCGACGTTATCATAATTTTTCTGGCGTAAAAGCGCAGTCAAAGCATTTTTTTCGTGGATGGCAGCAGAGTAAAAGCTGTTTTTCTCTGCGTAGTCAGCCTGCGGGTTCTTTTTGGCGTCTGCGGCTGTATGGATAAGCTTTTTGGTAGGGATACAGCCAATATTGATGCAGGTACCGCCGTACATGAGCGGAGATTTTTCAATAAGGGCTACTTTCAGGCCTTTCTTGCCCATAGCTGTAGCTAAAGTTTTACCGCCTTTACCAAAGCCGATGATCAATGCGTCATATTTTTTCATAGTTGAAACACGCTCCTTTGCTGTTCTGTTTTTAGTTTATCACTGAAAGAATAAAAAAACAAGTAACTTTATAAAATAAAGTGTAAATAAAACAGGAAAAGTTTTACCTCTACAGTGAAATACTATATAATAAACATATGATTATGAATTATAGGAGCTTGAAATGACTGATCAAAAGCAATGTGCGAAACTTAAAAATATCAGGTGTTTTCTGTTTGATATGGATGGCACGATCAATTTGGGCAATACTCTGATCCCCGGGATGGATGTGTTTTTTCAAAAACTGCGCGCCGTAAAGCGCGATTTTTATCTGGTAACGAACAATTCGTCTAAGGGGCATGAGCATTATGTGGAAAAAATGGGGCGGATGGGGATACAGGTCACTCGTGATAATGTTTTGATATCCTCGGATGCTTTTGTTTATTATATGCAGCAGCTCCGGCCAGGGGCCAGGTTATTTGTTTTAGGGACGGAACAGCTGAAAAAAACTATTCGTGAGGCAGGCTTTACATTGACGACGACGCTGGAAGAAGGTGCTGATTTCGTTGTTGTGGGGTTTGATATGTCTTTGAATTATGAAACGCTGACTATTGCCTGCCGGCTTATTGACAGAGGCGTGCCTTATGTGGCAACGCATCCTGACGTACGCTGCCCGATTGAAGGCGGGGAATTCATTCCTGACTGCGGCGCTATGATCGAGCTGATCAAAACTGCTACCGGCAAGGCGCCGCAGCAGATTTTAGGCAAGCCGTATCATTATATGATCGATGTTATTACAGCCAGGACAGGCTATAAACGGGAAGAACTGGCCATGGTCGGCGACCGCTTATCGACAGATATTGCCTTTGGGCTCAATAACGATGTTTTATCGGTACTGGTTCTGACCGGTGAGGCAACTATGGCTGATGTAGAAAACGGCAGCATCAAGCCGGATATTATTTTGGAGCATGCGTCTGAAATAGCGGATTATTTTTAAAGTGAGAGATTTTTATGGCGATACAATGTGAACGGATCAAGAAGACGATAGCTGCTTTGGCAGCTTACGGAGCGTTGCCCGATGGTGGGACGACGCGTCTTTCCTATACGCCGGAATATCTGGCGGCGCAGGAGTTTTTAAAGCAGGAAATGCTGGCGGCAGGTATGCTGACAGAGATAGACCCGATCGGCAATCTGATTGGTTCCTATGTGGGCAGCAGTCCTGAACTGCCGGCAGTTATGAGCGGTTCACATCTTGATACCGTACCTGGCGGGGGTAATTTTGACGGGGCGCTGGGTATAGCGGCGGCTCTGGAATGTGTGCGCAGCTGGCAGGAAGAAGGTTACTGGCCGAAACGAACCGTGCAGGTCATTGCTACGGTGGAAGAAGAATGTACGGCTTTTGGCATGGCCTGCTTTGGCGTGCGTGTGCGCAGCGGTGAATTTAAACAGCAGCGGCCTGAGTCTATCACGCATTTATCAGGCGGATCTTTGGCCGAATGTCTGCAGGCGGCTAAACTGCCGCAAAGTGCGCTGCAGGATGCAGCAGTTGGGTTTCAGAAGCTGGCGGCTTTTGTGGAACTGCATATCGAGCAGGGAGCTGATTTGGCTGAACGTGGCCTGGCCTGCGGAGTGGTGACCGGTATCGTAGGGTACGATAGATTATTTCTGACTTTACAGGGCGAAGCCAATCATGCCGGTACTACAAGCATGAGACGCCGTAAAGATGCTTTGGCTGCTGCTGCGGAGGTAGTCCTGGGAGTGAAGGCGTTTGCGGAAGCTGATGACAGGTTCGTGGCGACTGTAGGGCAGCTCAGTGTCGAACCCAATGCAGTGAATATCGTGCCGGGGAAGGTGCAGCTGTCTATTGAAACCAGAGCAGCTGACGACAGGGTTTTAGCAGAGGTCCGCCAAAAGCTGACAGGCTTATTGAAGCAGATTGCGGCTAAAAGCGGTATTGTGATCACACAGGACAACGATTTTCATGTGGCTGCAGTGCCGTTATCAGAGCAGGTCGTAAAAATTATTGAGCGGTCTGCGGCTGAATGCGGTGTAGACTGTCAGCTTATGCCCAGCTGGGCCGGTCATGACGCGCAGATCTTTGCAGCGGGCGGTGTGCCGACGGGGATGATTTTCGTACCGAGTATCAATGGTATCAGTCATGCCAGGGAAGAACGCAGCGATTTTCAGGCTGTTACTCAGGCGGTGCAGGTATTGGAAAAAACTTTAAAGACTTTAGCGGAAGTCTGAAATATACATAACTGAAGGGTTAGGAAAGTGAGGCAGTGATGAGTAATCTGCGGGACGCCATTGTACGTATGGCTTTACGGCGCCCTTATCTGTATTTGCTGGTTACTTTGGTCATCAGTATCTTACTGATGGAAGTGCTGGTAGAAATAGCTGAGCATACTTTTATCAAGCCGGAATTACAGCAGCTGGAGCTGCAGTTTATTGCTTATGTACAGCAGTTTGTTACACCGGCGCTGACCGTAGAGGTGATGCTCATTACGGCCAGCGGTTCCAGTACCTTTTATCTTCTGGCCAGCGCCCTTGTCTGTTGTTGGTATTTATACAGCAGACAGAGAGACAGATTTTATCTTTATATAGTTTGCTTATGCGGCGGCGGTATTTTAAATCAGGTATTGAAGCGCATTTTTGAACGTGTCCGGCCCGATATTTTTCCTGTGATTGCGGAAAGTGGTTATAGCTTTCCCAGTGGGCATGCCATGGGGGCAATTTGTTTTTATGGTATCCTGGCCTATTTTGCAGGCTTGGGCCTGCGCAGTAAACCGCTGCGCTGGGGATTGATGACTGCGGCAGGACTTTATATCCTGCTTATTGGGTTGAGCCGTGTTTATCTGGGTGTGCATTATCCAACGGATGTTTTAGCCGGTTATGCGGCCGGGGCGACCTGGTTGTTTTTCTGCATTACTCTACATCGTATTTTTAGAAGGAACGATCATAACGGTCAATTACCGCCGCAGTAAAAGGTTTGGTGACTTTATTCATATAAAATAGCCTGTGCATTTAATGCACAGGCTATTTTATATGAATGTAAATTGATGTTCAGTTGTTTTGCAGGGTCCAGTCTTCTGTAATAAAAAATTCTGCTTCAGATTGAACGGCTGTTTCTTTTATATCGTATTCTTTATTCAGTATTTGTTCAAAATTATCTTCAGGAAGCGGTCTGTAGAAAAAATAGCCCTGGATCATATTACAGTTAACGGCTTTCAGGAAGTCTACCTGTTCTGCAGTTTCAATGCCCTCGGCCACGGTCCTGATGCCCAGTTTATTGACGAGATCGATAATACCTTTGATGACGATATTGTCTTTTTCCTTATGGACGCTTTCTTTGAAAAAGCTCTGATCGATCTTCAGCACATCGATAGGAATATTTTTCAAAAGACTTAAAGAAGAAAAACCGGTACCAAAGTCGTCGATAGAAATCAAAAAGCCTTTGCTTTTCAGTTCAGTAACTATTTTTTCAAGAAAGAACACATTATCAAAAGCGATGGATTCAGTTATTTCTATTTCTAAAAGGTTATCCGGGATACGGAATTTGTTTTTGATATCTTCATAGGTTTTGACGAAATCCGAGTTATAAAACTGCAGGCGGGAAACATTGACAGAAATAGTATTGACCGGCAGATCGGCATCGAGGCGCCGGCGGATAAACGCACAGACTTTTTTTAAGACGTATTGATCAAGAGATGAGATCAGGTATTTCTTTTCAAAAACAGGAATAAATTTATCGGGCGGGATGATCAGATTGTCATCGGTCTGCCAGCGTACCAGTGCTTCTGCCTGTGTTGCCAGACCTGTTTTTAAGTCTACCTTGGGCTGATAATATACAAGAAATTCCTCGTTTTCCAGTGCTTTCAGCATCCTGTTTTCGATAGATTTTTCGTACCGCAGCTGTTTACGGATGCTTTCGTCATAAATGGCATATTTCCTGTGGAGGCCTGTTTTAACAGTTTTACGGGCATAATTGGCACGGTCTAAAATTCCTTCTATCTGCAGGTCTTCTTCCAGATCATTGAGATAACAAATGCCGCATTGTACGGAAACTGCCTGGCCTCCATGCATATCATGCATGAATTCCGTTATTTTGATGTCTACCTGCTGCTGTCTTAGCATGATGTCGTTTTTCTCATTATAGTAACGCAGAATAACAAAGTTATCGGCGGAAACACGTCCCAACAATTCTTCTGGGCGCAATTCGCTGCTGATGATGGCGGCGTAATTAATGAGAATATCGTCGCCATATTTGTAGCCAAAGACATCATTGATATATTTGAAATCAGCAAAATCAACATAAGTCAGCGCATAGTTTTTATCGCTGCTGTTAAGTATTTTTTGAGCTTTTTTCTTAAAGGTTTCAAAATTATAAGCACCGGTAAGCGGATCTTTTGTAGTTATATCGTAAAGTGTTTTGTTGCTGCTTTCCAGTGAATATAATTTTCTCAGATACACCATGAATAGTGCGATCCACATGATGATGATGCCTGCCAGCATCAAAGCTGACAGGAGCGTCAGCTGATGGCTTTTGGCGGTAGTGTAATTGTCGGCGGCGAAAACGGTATTATTGGCGACTTCAAAATGAAATTCGCTGTCCTGCAGCAGCGCCGGCGAAGCAGCAGGATTGAGCCGTATGGCATAAATATCGTTTTTTACCCGATGCCAGAGCAGTTTGAGGGAAGCAAACTGGCTTTTATATTCGGCATCAGTTATTTTTACCAGCTGATATTTACCATCATTGTTATTAAGGTCATAAATAATGTCATCCAGATAGGCAATAAGCTCGTCGTTGTGGTGATGCTGTAATTCAAGCTTGACCAGACGCTGGGTCGCGCCCCGGACGATACCAAGATAATTGATGAGCGTGCCGTAGGATTGGACTTTGCTGATCGAATAAACTGTAAAACTGCCGACAAATATCGAAAGCAGAAATAAAACCAGAACGCTTATTTTTCCTAATTTTTTCAAGGGAATCAACTCCGGAAATAATTTCGAAAATTCAAATAATTATAGATTTAAATGTCATTTATATAATCTTATAATATCTAAAGTTAAAATACAAGATAATAAAACTTAAATATAGAAAATAATTTTTGGTTGATGGCAATACTGTATTATAAAATAGAGATATGTAAATGAATTTTTCTTTGAGAAAAATATAAGTTAGCCTTGACAAACTTATAAAAATCGCTTATAGTGTTCTTGTATAGGAACAATGAAGGTGAAATATGGATATTATTGAAAAACTTACTTATTTTAATCTGACCAGGCAGGAAGCTACGCTGTATTTGACTCTGCTGGCGGAAGGACGTCTGACCGGTTACGAAGCAACAAAGCTGACGGGTATTTCCCGGTCTAATACTTATACGGCGCTGGCAGGTCTGGTAGAAAAAGGCGCTGCTTATGTGTTGGAGGATAAGGCTACAAGATATACGCCGGTGCCATTGGACGAGTTCTGTGAAAACAGGGTAAGACGGCTGCAGGAACTGAAAGAGGAACTGCTGCAGGAGCTTCCCAGTACATCGCAAAGCGTTGATGGTTATATTACGATCAAGGGCGCGACTGAGATCATCAATAAGCTGAAAAATACTATTGTCAAGGCAAAAGCCCGCATTTATGTTTCGGCAACAGGTTCTGCTATCGAAGCTTTGCGCGGTGAATTGACTGAGGCGGTAGGGCGCGGATTAAAAGTGGTCGTTATCACTGGCAGACCGTTTGTTTTAGAGGGTGCGATCATTTATTATGCGCATAAGCCTAATAGCCAGATTCGCCTGATCGCCGATTCACAGGAAGTTTTGACGGGAGATCTGGCTGATGGCAACAGTTCGACCTGTTTATATTCCAGCAAACAGAATCTGGTAGATTTATTTAAGGATGCCCTGAAAAATGAAATAAAATTGATAGAATTGCTTCCCGAAGTGGAGAAAGGTGAGAAAGAATGAGTAAAAAACCCTTTGTAACTAAAGAAAAATTGGATGAGATCGCTGCACAGTACGCCACACCGTTTTATTTATATGATGAAGCGGCTATTCGCGAAACGGCACGCCGAGTAAATAAAGCCTTTGCCTGGAATCAGGGGTTCAAAGAATATTTTGCCGTCAAGGCTACTCCTAACCCGGCAATATTGAAAATATTGCATGAAGAAGGCTGCGGTGCAGATTGTTCTTCGTATACGGAGCTGTTGATGGCGGATGCGGTCGGCTTCAAAGGCGACGAAATCATGTTTTCCTCCAATGCTACGCCGGCAGAGGATTTTCAGCTGGCCCGGCAATTGAATGTAACTATCAATCTGGATGATATCACCCATATTGATTTTCTGGAAAAAGTGGCTGATATACCTGATACGGTCAGCTGCCGCTATAATCCTGGCGGGCATTTTGCTATTGCTAATAATATTATGGATAATCCCGGCGATGCCAAATATGGCATGACCAGGGAGCAAATGACAGAAGCTTATAAAATCCTTTTGAGTAAAGGTGTCAAACATTTTGGCATGCACGCTTTTCTGGCCAGCAATACCGTGACTAATGATTATTATCCGGAACTGGCACGGATCTTGTTCCAGGTCGCTGTTGAATTGAAGGAAGAGACCGGAGCGCATATCGAATTTATCAATCTGTCCGGTGGTGTCGGTATTCCCTATCGTCCCGATCAGGAAGGCAATGATATCATGGTTATCGGCACAGGCGTACGTCAGGCTTTTGAGGATATCCTGGTGCCGGCCGGCATGGGAGACGTAAAAATTTTTACAGAGATGGGACGTTATATGCTGGCTCCCTATGGGGCGTTGGTTGCTAAAGCGATCCACGTTAAGCATACCTATAAAGAATATATCGGACTGGACGCCTGCGCGGCCAATCTGATGCGTCCTGCCATGTACGGGTCTTATCATCATATTACCGTCATGGGCAAGGAAGACGCTCCCTGTGATCATAAATATGATATTACCGGCGGTTTGTGTGAGAATAACGACAAATTTGCTATCGACAGGATGCTGCCGGAAATCAATATCGGCGACTTGCTCTTTATTCATGACGCAGGGGCACATGGATTTGCCATGGGGTACAATTATAACGGCAAGCTGCGCAGCGCGGAAGTGCTGTTGAAGGAAGATGGCAGTACGGAACTGATCCGTCGTGCGGAGACTCCGGCAGATTATTTTGCAACTTTTGATTTTACAGGATTATTTAAAAATATATAGGCTAAATGAGGGGAAACAGGGCTGATATTTAATATCGGCCCTGTTTCATTATTTATGGTAAGATAATAGGAGATACTTTTTTTAAAGGAGTGAAACAATGACTATTTTAGAGCATGAGATCATGATGACAGAACAGCTGCGGCGTGTGCCTGCTGATGAGCTGCAGGCACGTCTGCACAAATTCCGTACGGTCATGGACAGAGAGTTCCCCGGCTGGGAAATAGCCATCGTCAACCATAAAGTCAATATGTATTATTTTGCCGGTACGATGCAGGACGGTGTGCTGGTCATCAGGCCGCAGGATGAGATCTTGTGGGTGCGTCGCAGCTATGAACGCGCCTGTAACGAATCACTGCTGAAGGATATCCGGCCGATGAAAAGTTTTCGCACTTTGGCGGAGTTTTATCAGCCACTGCCGGCTAAGGTATATTTGGAAGCCAGGACGGCGACGCTGGAATGGCAGCAGCTGTTGTACAAATATTTGCCTTTTGCCGCTGTGGCAGGTATGGACAGTGTGATCAGTGAATTGCGCCTGCTGAAAAGCCCCTATGAACTGGCGCTGATGAAAAAATCCGGTTCTATCCACCGGACTGTTTTAGATGAACTGGCGCCGCGTTTTATCATACAGGGTGTGAGCGAGGCAGAGCTGGCAGTCAATCTGTATGCAGAAATGCTGCGCCGTGGCTCGCATGGAGTAGCACGTTTTAATTTGCCTTTAGGGGAGGACGTTGTAGGACTGGCGTCTTTTGGTAAAAGCGGGCTGGTAAAAACAGCTTTCGACGGACCTGGCGGTACCGGCGGAACTTGTGTCGCTGTGCAGTCGATCGGCTCTGCTTTTCGCAAGCTGCAGGCAGGGCGTTTGGTGTATCTGGATATTCCCTGCGGTGTGGACGGTTACCATACGGATAAAACCGTAGTTTATTATTATGGGGATCTAGATGAAGATCCCTTCAGGGATAAAATCAAAGCTGCTTATGAGCACTGTGTCTTTCTGGAGGAATTGACAGCTTCGCTGCTGCGTCCGGGAATGGTGATCGAAGATATTTACCGGCAGGTAATGGAGCAGTTTGACCCGCAGTATGCAGATGGTTTTATGAACGGCGGTAAGTTTTTAGGACACAGTATCGGATTGGTAATGGACGAATCACCAGCACTGGCCAAGGGCTTCAAAGGTGAGCTGGAAGCGGGTATGGTTTTCGCAGTGGAGCCTAAGATAGCTTTAGCCGGTATCGGGATGGTCGGTACAGAGAATACGTATCTTGTAACGGCAGGCGGCGCAAAATCGCTGACAGGGAAGCCGCAGCCGCTGCGCTGTATTATATAAGTATTTTTGCTGGCAGGAAAAAACGGCTGCAAAGCGAATAAAGTAAAGATAACATTGAAAACAGGAGCAAAAAAATGGAAAATAAAATTTTAGAGCAAATCAAAAATTCAGAAGCTGACATGCTGGGTACTTTAGAAAAGCTAGTCAATATCGATTCCGGGTACGATGCCATAGAGGGGACTGCTGAAATTGCCCATATCGTAGGTGATTTTTTGAAGCCGTATGGCTTTGAAGTACAGTATCTCGAAACGCCGAACGCGCCTACGCATGTGCTGGCTAAACGTCCGCGTCCCGGCAAGAAGAAGGTTATGCTGATGGGACATATGGATACGGTCTTCGCTAAAGGTACAGCAGCAGCGCGTCCTTTCAAAGTGGCAGACGGCAAAGCCTATGGCCCCGGCGTTATGGATATGAAGGCAGGTATCGTGCTCTCACTCTATACAGTTAAAGCCTTGCTGGATAACGGCTGGGATGATACTGACCTTACTTTGTTTTTCTGCGGCGATGAGGAACTGGCGCATCCGCTGACTGACGCTGTAGAATGGTTCAAAAAAGAAGGCTTGGGCAAAGATGCCGTTTTCAATATGGAACCCGGTCGTGAAGATGGCAGCGTCGTTATTGGGCGCAAAGGCGTTATCCGTCCGGTATTGACTGTCCGGGGGATTGCCGCCCATGCCGGCAACGAACCTGAAAAAGGCGCCAGTGCTGTTTTAGAGCTGTGCCATAAAACTATTGCTTTACACGCGCTGACTGATTTAGAAGTTGGCACGACTTATAACGTAGGCGTTTTTAATGGCGGCAGTCTGGCAAATATTGTTGCCGACCACGCGGAAGCACGTGTTGATATCAGATTCAAGACAGCTGAAGAAGCTGAAAAAGCAATAAAAAATGTAGAAGCGGTCGCAGCCAAAACTTATGTGGACAAGACAACGACTACTGTAACAGAAAACCGAATCGAGTTTATGCCTCTGGAAACTACTGCGGGCGTACAAAAGCTGTATGGTCATTTGGCAAAGCAGGCTGAGAAGCTTGGTTTGCCTGTGCCGGGAGCCTTGTATGTAGGCGGCAGTGCTGATTCTGCCTGGACGGCTATGGTCGGTGCGCCGACTTTATGCGGCATGGGTCCGCAGGCTGTAGGGGCGCACAGTAATAATGAGTACTTATTCGTGCCGTCGATGACGGAAAGGGCCCAGCTCCTGGCAATGTGTATCATGCATCTGGAAGAAATGCAGTAATAAGCTGTTAAAAAACAGTATGGGATTTGATCCCATACTGTTTTTTATTTTAACGACTATTTATAAATTTTCTGAAATTATGATTTTTTATGAGCGAAAAGCAGGAGAAAACAGATAGAAAGCGAATAATATAAAAATTATACTTGTATTTATGCAGAGGAGAAGTTTGATGAAAGAGAATATTTTAAAACAAATCAGGGGTTCAGAGCAGGTGATGCTGCAATTACTGGAAGAATTGGTGAATATTGATTCAGGTGCCGACGCTTTGGAGGGTATAAACGCAGTAGCACAGAAAATAGGCGCTTTTTTGGCAGAACTGGGGTTTACGGTAGAATATCTGGAAACCGAGGGTGCGCCTGTGCAGCTGCTGGCGAAGAAACCGCAGCCCGGTAAAAAGCAGGTGCTGTTTTCAGGACACATGGATACGGTGTTCAACAAAGGTACAGTAGCAGCCCGTCCGTTCAGGCTGGAAAACGGCAGAGCCTACGGACCGGGCGTACTGGATATGAAGGGTGGCCTGGTCATGGCTTTGTATGTGATCAAGGCACTGTTGGAGAATGGCTGGCAGGATACGGATCTGACTGTTTTGCTGTGTGGCGATGAAGAAATGTCACATCCGCTGACAGACGCTGTGGAGCAGTTCAAAAAAGCCGGCGCCGGCAAGGATGCTGTTTTTAATCTGGAGTTCGGACGTGTTGACGGCAGCGTCGTTACAGGACGTAAAGGTACTACCAGACCGACGCTGGTAGTGGAAGGCATTGCCGCACACTCCGGTAACGAGCCGGAAAAGGGGGCCAGCGCCATTTTAGAGCTGGCCCGGAAAACTGTGGCTATCCATGCGCTCAACAATTTTGAACTGGGCACGACCTATAATGTGGGTGTGTTTAACGGCGGCACTATGGCCAATATCATTGCTGATAAAGCGATCGGCGAGGTAGATGTACGTTTTAAGACGATAGCCGAAGCGGAAAAATCTATCGCCGATGTACAGCGGATCGTTGAAACTAATTATGTGCCTAATACCAAAACTACGGTAACGGGCAATGTGATCAAGTTCATGCCCTTTGAAACTACGCCCGGAGTACAGCGGCTGTATGAACACTATGCCAGCCGGGCAGCGGCACTGGGGCTGCCCAAGCCGGGTCAGCAGTATGTGGGCGGCGCTTCTGACGCCTGCTGGCCGGCACTGACAGGCGCGCCGACTTTGTGCGGCGTAGGTCCCTGCGGTATTGGCGCTCATAGTGACAGCGAGTATATCGAGGTAGCGAGCTTAACGGAAAGGGCCCTGCTTTTGGCAAGCTGTATTATGGAACTGGATAAATTATAAGCAAAAAGACGAGTCGATAAGACTCGTCTTTTATTTTAAGTATGGTTTAGTTTTTTCCAAAAAATATTTCCAAATCGCTATCTACATCAGAGATCCCGGCAATACCAAAGGTTTCAACTAAGACTTTGGCAACGTTAGGCGAGAGAAAGGCTGGCAGAGTAGGACCGAGATGAATATTTTTGACGCCGAGGGCAAGCAGTGCCAGAAGAACGATAACAGCTTTTTGTTCGTACCAGGCGATATTATAAACAATAGGCAGCTGGTTGATATCAGCCAGGCCAAAAACTTCTTGCAGCTTGAGCGCGATTAGTGCCAGTGAATAGGAGTCGTTGC
The DNA here is from genome assembly GCF_958349595.1 of uncultured Phascolarctobacterium sp. Lineage (NCBI taxonomy): Bacteria > Bacillati > Bacillota > Negativicutes > Acidaminococcales > Acidaminococcaceae > Phascolarctobacterium > uncultured Phascolarctobacterium sp. The sequence goes on from NZ_CATWDQ010000008.1 coordinate 86,412, forward strand.
ATTGGCCTGCGTCTAAAACACGGGGGATTCCGCCGATGTCTCCGAGCGGCAGCTTATTATATTTGTATTTGGCGCAGCCGGCGGTCAGGATAACAGTATCCTGCGGCAGGGCTTTGGCGAAATCAGTATAGTAATTACGGGAGGGGCTGCGTCCGTCACAGCCTGCCATAACGACAAATTTTTTGATGCTGCCGCTTTTGACTGCGTCAACGATTTTATCTGCCAGAGCGAGGACCTGATGATGTGCAAACCCGCCTACAAGTTCGCCGCTTTCCAGCTGAGTTGGCGGCGGGCACTTTTTAGCATGTTCGATAAGAGCAGAGAAATCTTTCTTTTCTCCAATTTCACCGGCAATATGTTTGCAGCCGGAAAAACCTGCCGAGCCGGTAGTATAGACACGGTCTTTATAGCTGTCCTTGGGCGGCACGAGACAATTGGTAGTCAGAAGGATCGGACCGTTGAAGGCTTCGAATTCTTCTTTTTGTTTCCACCAGGCGTTGCCGTAGTTGCCTGCAAAATGAGGATATTTTTTGAAGGCTGGATAATAGTGCGCAGGCAGCATTTCAGAATGGGTATAAACATCAACGCCAGTGTTTGCAGTTTGTTCCAGCAGCATTTCCAAATCACGCAGGTCGTGTCCGGAAATAAGGATCGCGGGATTGCTTCTGACGCCAAGCTCAACTTTTGTGATCTCAGGATTGCCATAAGTTGAAGTGTTGGCAGTATCAAGCAGAGCCATGACTTTGACGCCAAAGCTGCCAGTTTCCAAGACCAGGGCCGTCAGGTCATCGGCAGTCAAACTGTCGTCTAAGGTTTTTGCTAAAGCCTGCTGCAAGAAAGCATCAATAGCTGCATCGGCGTAGCCCAGAACGTTAGCGTGCTTGTTATAAGCAGCCATACCCTTTAAGCCGTAGAGCATCAGCTCGCGCAGACTGCGCAGGTCTTCGTTTTCGGTAGTCAGAACACCGACGGCAGCTGCTTTTAAAGTTCTTTCTTCTGCCGTACGATATTGCCAGACTGCGGCGGCGCTCAGTTCTGTAGTATCATGGAGCTGCTCAAGCAGTTCGTCACGGCTGGACAGAGTCTCGTTGATTCTGTCGATGAAACGGTTATCATCAAAATTGGCATTAGTGATTGTCATAAACAGGTTAGTGGTGATCAGACGGTCAACAGCTGCCGGTATTGCTTTGCCTTCTGCCCGCAGGCGGGTAGTTATTTCAGAAAGTCCTTTAGTTACATAGATCAGCAGATCCTGCAGATTGGCAGTTTGAGGTTTTTTACCGCAGACCCCTCCAAACATACAACCTTTATTGCCGGCTGTTTCCTGACATTGAAAACAAAACATTTTCGGTTCCATAATATCACTCCTTATAATGCTGGAGATTTTCTTCTCCGTTATTTGGGCCGTTGATATAACGGCAGAGCAGACGATTGCTTCTTTCATGTTTATGATATTATAATTGCCATTTAAAGTAAGTTGTATTTACAACGAAAATAGATTTCTTTAGTACCAAAATAGTTGTTTAAAAAAAATAGGCTGCTGCTTGCTATTATAGAAAGTATTAGAAAATTACCACCGCTGGCTTAGCCAACGGTGGTAATTTTTTTAGCACTGTTGCCTGTATGTGCTGAGGTCAGCAAATAGCGGGCGGACAGCTTGCTGGCCGACTGCGTACTGGTTAACGCGGC
>NZ_CATWDQ010000009.1:0-87335 GCF_958349595.1 uncultured Phascolarctobacterium sp.
CTACGATTGGAGGCTTTTTTATTCAATGTCCATTTTCTTTGGTTCTAAGCACAGGGGCAGCTTGGGGTTTAAATACAGATATATGATACAGACAGTTTTTACTTTAACAGAGCAATTTTATACAATGCAGCCGTAATGGTTTAGCTTATTATTGAAGTGGGCGGTGATTTGCCTGCCAAAAAATACCTTATAAGGAGTGTTTACAATGGAATTCCAGAAACTTTTTGAAAAATTCAATCTTGAGGGTCATTTGCTTTTGTCCGATACCGATGTCGCTTTTAAAGAAATTCCGTGGTCAAAACATCCGGTATTTGCCGGGGTGGAGTTAAAACATATTCTTACGGCGCAGCAGAGTGGCGGCGATTTCAGCTTTCATCTGGTACGCATTGCCCCCGGCTGTAAAATTGGCGGCCATGTGCATGAAAAGCAGCTGGAGACCCATGAAGTGCTCGCCGGGAAGGGCGTGTGTATCAATAACGGTACAGAATTAAAGTATGAGCCGGGCATTATTTCGATTTTTCCGGCCGGAGTGCCGCATGAAGTGCTTGCCGGGTCTGAAGGTCTGTATTTGTTTGCCAAGTTTATGCCGGCACTTTGTTAACAAGCAGTAGTTGCTAGAGCCTATGGCATGAGTTTTTATAGTCGGTAGGCGTTAAGCCTGTATATTTTTCAAAGTGTTTGATAAAGTGGCTTTGATCGCAGAAACCGGCGGTCAGGGCTGCTTTTGTTATAGTGTCAGCACTGCTGAGCAGACGCTGTGCTTTGCGAATACGGTTTTGCAGCTGAAACTGGTGCGGTGTCAGTCCTACGGCCCTTTTGAAGCAGCGGATCAAATGATATTTGCTGGTGCAGGCTGCCTGAGCCATGTCGTTGATGCTGAATTTATTTTCAGGAGCCCTTTCCAGGCGTTGTTTTAAATTATTGATGAACTGGTCACCGGTGTTGTGACGGAAAAGTTCTGCTTTGCCGCTAAGTGAGTCAAGGCAGTCTGTCAGTTGGACGAGCTGCTGCCGGCTGAGCTCATTTGCAACAGCGGCGCTGCGAAGCGCTTTATTGACGCAGGCTTTAAGGATATGCATATCATAATTACAGCGGCAGAATAATTCTTCGTGAATGCACAGGCTCAAAAGTGTGTAACTGTCTGCTGCGTCAATACTGTGCGGCAGATAAGGGGGAATGATAAAGGTCTGGCCTTTACCGTAAATATGTGAAGTTTGCCCGATCGTGACCGAAAGAGAGCCTTTTATTACGAGGCCGATCGTAAAAACGGAAATATGGTTATGCAGTGGATAAGAGAGTGTAGAGTCGGTGCAGATGATCACTTCCAGAGCACGGTCGGCACAGGTCAGGTAACGGATATGATTTTTTCTGGGCACCTGGCTCACCTCTTTCCTGTTTGGGAAGATTATATCATAATTTTTATTATATTTCTTCCAAAATCTGCCCATCTGTGCTGATAGTGACGACCTGCCAGGGGATCAATCTGCCGCTTTGCTGCAGGGCAGTTTTGACAGCCTGCTCGATGCCGCCGCAGCAGGGGACTTCCATGCGGACGACGGTAACGCTTTTAATGTCATTTGCCAGCAGGATCTCGGTCAGTTTGCGGCTGTAATCTTCATTGTCCAGCTTGGGGCAGCCGATGAGTGTGATGTGGTTTTTGATGAATTTGCGGTGGAAGTCACCGTAAGCAAAGGCTGTACAGTCAGCGGCAATGAGAAGCCTGCTGTTTTGCAGATAAGCTGCATGGGGATTGACCAGTTTGATCTGGACAGGCCATTGCTGTAGCTGGCTGGTTTGAAATATCTCTGCTGGTGCAGAATGAGGCGGCTGCAGCTGCTGTGCCTGCGTACCTGGGCAGCCTACAGTTTTCTGACCGGTTTTGTTAGCTAAAACAGCCGCTTCGTCATAAGCTGCTGCTTCACGCACTTCAAAGCTTATAGCATCAGCAGGGCAAACTGGCAGGCAGTCCCCAAGTCCGTCGCAGTAATCGTCGCGCAGCAGTACTGCTTTGCCGTCTGCTATACCGATAGCCTGTTCGTGACAGGCCTGGACGCAGAGACCGCAGCCATTACATTTTTCCTGATCTATCGTGATTATTTTACGTAACATGATGAACCTCCTGTTGTTTTTCTGCTTTTATTATAGTACGATAAGCAAAGGAAAGCTGTTGTTTTTACAACGGAGGTAAAGAAGCTTGGATAAATATTTGCAGATCATAGCGTCGTCGTCTTTGTTTCACGGTATTGCCAAAACAGAGATCGCAGCGGTGCTGAAGCACTTGGACGCACAGCTGAAGGTCTATCCGCGGAACGGGTTTATCTGGCGGCTGGGTGAGCGGGTGACGACTGCCGGTTTTGTGGTAGCCGGTAGTGTGCATATCCTGCGCGAGGATTATTGGGGCCGGCAGAATATTCTGGCACAGCTGGGCTGCGGTCATCTGTTCGGCGAGGTGTATGCCTGTTTGCAGCAGGTGCCGCTGACTGTAAGCGTGGCAGCGCCTAATGGAGCTGCTGTGATTTTTCTGGATCTCAAACGGCTGTTGTCGGGGCCGTCGCGCAGTGAAGCCGAAAGCAGGCTGCTGCATAATCTGCTCCTGTTGATGGCGGAACGTAATTTCTTCCTGACTCAAAAAATGGAATATCTGACGAAGCGGACAACGAGGGAAAAACTGCTGGCGTATCTTTCGGAGCAGGCACGCCTGCAGCAGAGCAATAAGCTTGTTATACCCTTTAACAGGCAGCAGCTGGCAGATTTTCTGGCGGTAGACCGCAGCGCTATGTCCGGCGAGCTGAGCAAAATGCAGGCTGACGGACTGATCAGGTATCAAAAGAATAAGTTTGAGCTGTTATAAAAAAATAAAACCAGCTGCCTGATGCAGCTGGTTTTATTTTTATCTGTTGTTACATATAAAGGAATTGCAGGCAGGTAGCAAATAAAGCCGCCGTTAAAACCTTGATAACAGCGCCGATAATTGCTGCCGTCATAGCTTCACGTTCGGTAAGGTCGGTACAGCCGCTCCAGATAGCGGGGATTTGCCCGAAGATGACCTGCAGCGGGAAGCCGGAGGAAGCCAGGATATACGAGCCTACGACCAGCGGCGGCGCAATAGTGGCGGCAATTTCTTTCAGCTGGGCCATAGCCAGCGAACCGCCAACTAAAATCGAGACAGAGCCGGTTTCAGCTTCGATATTGAACGCATTGAGCATGGCGGTGATGCCGGCCTGGATACTGCTCCAAAGACCGAAATGATCCAGCGCGCCAATAGCGGCAAAGACAACGGCGCAGGAGGGGATGATGAGCAGAAACAGCAGCTCGGCCCCTTCTTTGGCCGCATTGAAGATGGTCGGCAGAAAGCCTGTTTCCGGAGTGAATTTAGGCAGCTCGTCAATGGAAACGGCCTTAGTATCACGCCAGATAGTGAGCCGCAGCAGCAGCGGCGTCAGCAGTACCGGCAGGAAGATCGCCAGGAAGACGACGACCCAGACGGAAACCTTAGCGGCGTTCAAAGCTATCAGACCAAAGACAAAGATCGCGAAGGAGGACTGCGACTGCATCATCGTCGCAATGGCTATCTTCTGTTCATCTTTGGTAGCGTTGGATTTTTTGAGGATCGGGCCGCCGATACGGCCGGCTGCGTTGACGTCGCCAAGGATATTATAAACAGACGGCACGGCAACGGCTGCGTTGACACCGATGACTTTCATCAACGGCACAAAAATACGCATCAGAGCATCAGTAAAGCCCAAACGCTCCAAAAGACGGCCCATGGTGACGCTGATAATGATCGCGATACCGATAGAGCCGGTGATATAGACTTTGATGATAATAGGGGCAGCGTGATTGAACATGTTGTTGAACAGGTTCCCGATGCCGCCGGGATTGACTACCAGCATCAAAAAGGAAAAGGCAACTAAAAACAGACCCACGTATTCGATCAATTCGATCTTTCTTTTTCCACCATTCATCATAAACCCCTCCGTTATTCTGTTTTCGGCTTAGGCAGATAGTTGCGGGCCATTGTTTCGCCGTAGTTTTCGATATGAGTGCAGCCGCAGTGATCCAAAGGCAGGCTTACCATGCGTTCGCGGAAGATATGGATGTCCAGCTCGGGCAGTTGGAGACGCAGGGCCCAGGCCAGCGGGATACCGTTTTCTAAAATCTCCAGCGCATGGGAATTACCGGCGATCAGATTCAGGCCCAGCTCTTCGGCTTTTTTGACCAGCGGGTCGCCGGGCAGCGGGCGGCTGATAGTGCAGACGACTGTGTTGGCTTCGGGATATTCGGCGTAGGCTTTTTCCAGGTCTTCGGCCGAGAAACCTGTATGCGGGAAGACGGTGATAGTTTTACCCAGTTTGTTTTCCGGCTTGCCAACATAAATTTTGGCGCGGGCCGCGATCGAGGTTTCATGGATCTCGGTGCAGCCGCGGATCTGACGTTCAGAGGTGAGCACACGGGACTCGATATCAGTGCCCATGATCGTGTCGATACGGTTGAGCAGGTCGCCCAGCGTCTCTACTTCCGGCAGGGCGTTGCCGTACCAGACGATTTTACCGGGCACGCCGCCGAAACGGATATTGACGTGCTTGGCGCAGCTGCCATGGATCCAGGCAATACCGGGATGAAGGCCGTGAAAGGCTTCGTGCAGCTCGAACACTGCTAGATGATACAGATTAAAGTAGTTTCTGGCAGTCACGCCGCCGGTGTTGGAGCCTTCGGCAATGGGATGATGGGCGATCAGGCAGTCGACGCCGGTCGCACCGGCCAGTTCGATAGCGCTTTCAGTAAGCGTCATCATGACTGCTACTTTTTTGACGGGCATATCGGGGTCGCCCCAAACAAGTCCCGGAAGCTCGGTAACTGCTTTACCTGGGATACCGGAGGTCTTGGTCACGACGAAGGGATTGCCGCCGCCGTAGCTGAAGGAGTCGGTAATGACGCGTCCACCGGTGATGGTATCGAGGGCTTTGAGGATGTCACGTACAGTTGCCATCGGATTATCACATCTTTCTTATAATTTTGCAAAAATGTCGGTACAGCCAGCCGCTGCAACACGCGCTTTGATCGCGTCGTTGTCGGTGCTGTAAAGATTTTTGGCCTGCATCCGTTCAAAATAGACAGAGCCGGAGAAGGTGTATTTTTTATTGCGGGTTTCGACATCCAGCATTTGTTTGACAACGTAGCCGATAAATTCGCCGATAGCGGTACTTTCAGGCAGGATAACAGGTTCCAGGACGTTAGCTGCGCGGGCGGCGTTGTGGCCGGCAAGCGAACCGCTGACAATGGCTTCGGTGTGACCTACCATAGCGCCTGCCCTCTCGCCGCCGCAGAACAGATTGTCTTTGCCGTCGGCTTTCAGAGCAGCGTCGACGTGGGCAAAGTTGAAATAACGCATGGAGTTGCCCTTACCGCCGGACAGGGGATCTTCAAAACGGGCCCGTTCAAAGCCGGGGATCATACGCAATTCTTCCAGTGGGTAGTAGGGCGTCATCAGTTTGGCTGAGCCTGTGTCCAGCAGAACTATATTATCGGCGTAAGCGTCGAGAGCATATTGCTGGCAGGCTTTCATAGCCAGTTTTTCTTTATGTTTTTTGATTTCTTCCGGGATCGGCACGACGCAGCAGCCGGTTTTTTCCAGCTCGGCGACGATTTCCGGCGCCAGCGATTCTTTGAACAGCTTGCAGGAACCGCTCATGGCACCAAGACCGGTCGGTTTTTCTGCGGTCCATTCTTCAACGCCGGACTGGGTGGTGACGCTGACGCGGGGGCCGAAACTGTGACAGCGCAGGATGCACATGGCGCAGCCGTTGCCGTGTTTGTTACAGTTGAGCGGCATGGCTGAGGACCCGCTGACATCGACGAAAGCGTCGGCAGTGAGCCGCAGGCCGCTTTTGGTAGTCACAGCGATGATCCTGCTGCCTTCATAGTCGGTCTTGACCGCCGGGTCTGCCATCAGCAGTTGGATGCCGCGGCTAAGGAGCAGCTGTTTGGCAGCCGGTTCGATTTTATAGATATTATACAGGGTTGCGTGTTTATGACCGGGAAATTCCATGTTTTTGTGAGTTGCAACGGATTCCATAACTGCAAACAGGTCGCCTGCGCCCATGGCGATGCATTCTTCGGCAGCAGTATAGCGTCCGTTATTGCGGAAAATACCGCCGACCAGACCAGTGCCTAAAAGCATATCGGTACGTTCGAGCAGAGTTACGTCAGCGCCGGCTTTAGCAGCCGTGAGAGCAGCGGCACAGCCGGCCCAGCCGCCGCCGATAACGACGATTTTTTTCTTGGTCATCCTGATTCCTCCAAACGGGGTAAATTTTTATTTAATTATACCCCTTTAGTATAACAAATTAACAATTAAAGAGTAAAGTACATAAATTATGTATACACATAAAAAATGCAGGCTATACTGCCACAGCAGGTTGTGGTACAATAAACGCATAAAAACAGTTTTGGCTGGTGGAGGGATCAAGGTGACCAAGTATAAGAAAAATGGTAAAAAACTGGGAGTGCTGGGTGGCATGGGACCGGCGGCAGCGGCAGAATTTCTGCGTCAGCTGGCTGCCAGATGCCCGGCGGCAACGGACCAGGAGCACCCGGTGGTATATATGATCGGTGATTGCGAGATACCTGACCGCAGTACGGCGATCTTCGGTAAGGGTGAAAGCCCGGCACCGGTACTGCAGGCGCGCTTGCAGCAGTTGTGCGCTATGGGTGCCGATATTCTGGCGGTGCCCTGTAATACGGCCCATTATTTTATTGACGATTTCCGGGATGATCTGCCCAGGCCCCTGGTGCATATCATTGAAGAAACTGTACTGGCGGCGCGGCGCCTTAATCCTGACGGTGCCTGGATGCTGTCGACCCACGGTACCCGTGCCAGCGGCCTGTATCAGAAATATGCTGATAAGCATGGTTATACCTTATATCTGCCCAATGATGAACAGGCGGAAAAAGCGCAGCAGGCGATCCTGCACGTCAAAGCCGGTGAGCTGGCTCTGGCTGGCGCAGTGACTAAAGAGCTGGTAGAGGAGCTGTGGCATGCAGGGGATCTTCCCGTGATGACGGCCTGTACGGAGCTTCCTTTGGGTTATGCGGCCTCGGGACTGCCGCTGGAACGTGAAGTTTCCAGTATTGGTGCTTTGGTCGATGCCTGTATCGGGCTGCTGTATGACGAAGTAAAATAGGCATAAAACAAGGACTATCTCATTGAGATAGTCCTTGTTTTTTTACCAGCGCCGGCTGGAGCCGCCTCCGCCTCCGGAACCGCCACCGAAGCCACCGCCTCCTCCGCCACCACGTCCGCCGCCGCGCAAAAGCGCAAGCAGGATGAACTGGGTAATGATACCGCCGAAGAACATATGGTCAACGATGATGAGTACGATCAGGCCGACTGCGATCAGGGCCTTCATCCAGCCCGGCATCGGCGTATCGCCTGTGCCCTGCCCGGCGCCGCCGCTATAACGTACGCCTTCCAGCTTGACGTTATAGCTTTTGGCTACCGTGGTGGCAACAGTCAGATAGCCCTGCACAATGCCTTTTTCATATTGGCCCTGTTTAAAATAGGGCAGCATCTGCTGGTCCTGGATCCGTCCGGTCAGGCCGTCAGGCAGTACGCCTTCCAATCCGTAACCAACTTCGATACGTGATTGTCGGTCATCGACAGCGACTAAGATCAGCGCGCCGTTATTTTTTTCTTTATTGCCAAGACCCCATTGTCGCAGCAGAGTCAGTCCATATTCGTCAATGGGCTGGCCGTCCAGCGTTTTGACCGTTACGACAGCGACCTGGGCGGTCGTTTTATTGTCCAGATCCTGACCGATCCCATTGAGGGCCTGACGGGTCTGCGGTGACAAAACACCTGCGTAATCCTGTACATAGATACCGGACGCTGTGCTTGGTTTAGGTGGTACCTGGATCGCTGCTTCCGCACCGAGGGCAAAGAACGTCTGGAGCAGAAGCATTATAAGGACGAGCCAACGTTTCATGATCAGTAAGCTCCGTTATCGCTTAAAATTGTACTTGCGGAACAGTTTTAGCGCTTTCATCAGCTTTAAAGTAATCGCGGGCGTCAAAGCCGAACATGCCTGCATAAAGGACGGTCGGGAAGGATTTGATCTTAGCGTTGAAACCCTGTACGGCATTGTTGTAATCCATACGGGCTACGGCAATACGGTTTTCTGTGCCGGCCAGTTCGTCTTGCAGCTGTAGGAAGTTGGTGTTGGCCTTCAGATCAGGATAATTTTCCGCGATCATCAACAGGCGGGAAAGAGCGCTGCTCAATTCGCCGTTGGCCTGGCTGGTTTCGGCAACAGTTTTGGCGCCGCCCAATTTAGCACGGGCATCGGATACGGCTTTAAAAACGTCACTTTCGTGAGTAGCGTAGCCTTTAACGGTGTTGACCAGATTGGGTATCAGGTCGTTGCGGCGCTGCAGCTGGTTTTCTACCTGCGACCATTTGCCGTTGACGTCTTCGTTCATGGTGACCAGGCTGTTATAGCCGCTCATAATAATACCGACGAAAATAACAACGACGGCGATAATAATCATTAAAGTTTTGTTCATTTTTTATTCTGCCTCCAAAGATTTTTTTCTTAATACTTATCTTTCATTGTAACTAAAGCAGGGGCTGCTGTCAAATGGCGCAGTGCCTGAAAATGTAAAATATCTGTGTTATAATGTAAGCAATAAACAGGAAAAGGGCGGTGTTGACGTGGGTGCACTTGACGGTATCAGAGTTCTGGATTTGTCGCGGCTTTTGCCGGGACCGTATTGCAGTATGATTTTAGCTGATTTTGGCGCAGAAGTCATCAAGATCGAAGAACCGGGACGCGGCGACTATTCGCGCAGTTTCCCGCCGTTCCAAAACGGTTTTGGTTACTGGCATTTGCAGCTGAACCGTAATAAAAAAAGTGTGGTGCTGGATCTGAAAAGTGCTGCCGGCAAAGCAGCCTTTTTGAAATTGGCGCAGACAGCGGACGTAGTGCTGGAAAGCTACCGGCCAGGCGTGTTAAAACGCCTGGGCATTGATTATGAAACCGTGAGCAGGTTGAATTCGAAAATCGTTTACTGTGCGATCACCGGCTATGGCAAGCAGGGACCGTTGGTCAGGCAGGCTGATCACGATCTTGGTTATGTCAGTCTGGCCGGTATCACCTCGATGAGCGGCGAGCCCGGAGGCAGACCGGCGATACCGGGCATCCTGATGGCGGATATGAATGCGGCGCTGATGGCCGGTATGAGTATTATGATGGCTGTGCGCCATGCTGAGCAGACAGGACAGGGGCAGGAGATCGACATTTCACTTTATAATACGGCTTTGACGCTGATGCCGGGAGCGGCCAGCCTGTATTTTGGCAGCGGTTTTGTAGCCGAACGCGGTAATAACTGGCTGACCGGCGCCTATGCCAATTATAATATCTACGAAACGCAGGATGGGCGTTATGTTTCCGTCGGCTGTCTGGAGAAAAAATTCTGGAGCAACCTTTGCCGGGCTTTGGACCGGGCCAATCTGATCGATGCTCTGGATGATGAAACGCAGCACGGGCTGGTCAAAAGCGAGCTGACAAAGATTTTTAAGACTAAGACCATGCAGGAGTGGACTGCCTGTTTACAAGGTAAGGATACCTGCGTAACGCCGGTGCTGAATTTTGATGAAGCATTGGCGGCCGAACAGACGCTGGCTAACTCAATGGTGCTGACAGTAGAGGATGAGGAGATCGGTACTTACAAGCAGATGGGCTTTGCTATGAAAATGTCGGCAACGCCGGGAGCCTTGCAAAAACGGGCACCCAAGCTGGGCGAGGATACGGAAACTGTTTTACGCGGCTGCGGTTTGAGTGAGACTGAGCTGCAGGCGCTGCTGGCAAAAGCATAAAGACATAATAAAGGACCCGCATCGGACAGGTGCGGGTCCTTTTTGGGGGATGGCTCAGTGAACTTGGTATTTAAGTTCTTTTTCCATCAGAGCGCCATTTTCAGGGTTGAATTTCATTTCGCCGCGTAATTCGGGTGTGTAAAATTTCAACTCATATTCGTAAAGGCCATCGTCGCTGTCAAGTTTTACTTTTGTGAAGGTCGCGTTGGGGAACTCTTTGCGAACGAGGTCCTGAACGTCAGCGGCAGAGAGTACTACTTTAGGGCTGCCGAGAACTGTTTGGGCATCCATTTTGAATTCTTTCACAGCGCCGCCGTTTTTGAGTACTTCTACTTCATATTCGGTGTTGGTAGCGTTGTCATAGAATTTTACTTCATAATAAGATGCGTATTTGTGGCTTTCGTCTTTGGTCACCAGATGCGTGCTGCCGGCAGGTACCCATTGGGCAGCAATGCTGCGGGCCTGATCGGCACTGATGAACTCAGCGGCAAAAGCGGTTGCGGTGATTGCTAATGTACAGATAGCAGCGGCGATGAACGCCAGAAATTTTTTAGTCATTTTCTTTACCTCCTTGCGCCGTTTTTACTGCGGCGTTTTCTTTGTCTTTATTATAACGCGGAAAGATTAAAAGAAGATTAAAAGAAACTTTAATAAAAATTTATTTTATAAACTTATTATGGAACGGCTATTTTGACTATTTTTGTTGTACAATCTTATTATAGAAACTTGTAGAAAACAGCAGTTGTTTATTGAAGCGGCAGAAAGCGGGAAAGCTGAGGAATTTTTATGGCACAGGAAGCAGCGTGGCAAAAGCAGACGGCATTATTTCTGATCAGTCAGAATATATCTATTTTTGGCTCGTCGGTAGTGGGATTTGCCATTGTCTGGTATATCACAGTCAATACTGTGTCCGGTTTTTGGATCACTGTTGCGACCCTGGCAACGCTGATCCCTCAGGTAGTCGTTTCCCTGTGGGCCGGCGTTTTCGCTGACCGCTACAGTAAAAAACTGATCATCATGCTGGCGGACGGGTTTACGGCGCTGGCGACATTGCTGGCCTTTGCAGCGTTTGCGTTTGGCTATGAAAGCCTGACGTTTTTGATTTTTGTCGCCTGTCTGCGTTCTATCGGCAGTGGCTTCCAAAGTCCTGCCGTCAGTGCGCTGTATCCGGAACTGGTGCCGCCGGAACAGCTGGTAAGAGTTAACGGTATCAATCAGATGGCCAACAATGTACTGCTGCTGATCGCGCCGGCAGTAGGCGGAGCGATTTTAGGCACGTTCGGGATGAAGTGGGCTTTTTTGGTCGATGTGCTGACGGCAGCCGTCGCCATCATTATTATGCTGCGTCTGCAGGTAACTAGAACGGTTGTCAATCAAAGCAGAAGACCAGTGCTGGTAGAATTGCGCGAAGGTGTGCGTTATACCTGGTCGCAGCCGCTGCTGCGGGTCATGCTGGTTTGTTACGCGGTGACCTTTATTCTGATCACACCGGCAGCTTTTTTGACACCGCTGATGGTAGTGCGGACTTTTGGCAGCGAGGTTTGGAAGCTGACAGCTAACGAAATGGTATGGGCGCTGGGCTCGTTTTTAGGCGGCTTATTTGTCGCCTGGAAAGGCGATTTTAAAAATAAGATCACGGCGATAGCGGTCTCGTTGGCAGTGTTTGGCTGCACATTTGCCCTGATGGGCCTGTCGAAGGTTTTCTGGCTCTATCTGCTGTTTGACTGCATCTGCGGCTTATTCGTGCCGGTTTTTATTACGGCTGAAACGGTTTTGATCCAGACCCATACGGAGCCCGGTTATCTGGGACGTGTTTTTGCGTTGCTGCAATTTGTTTCGCAGGGCATGATGCCGGTGGCTATTCTCGGCTTTGGACCTTTGGGGGATTTTATCAAAATAGAATATATCATGATTGTCTGCGGCCTGTTGCTGCTGGGTTGGGGCCTGTGCTTTAAAAGGGCTGCCGAACAGGCACAGCGTTACAGGGGTTGAGTTGTTTTAGAACGTCTGCTGTCTGTGCTATAATAAAAATAATTAAAGGAGGTTGCGCTTATGCGGCTTTTATTCGTGGAAGATGAGCCTGATCTGCGTGAGGTGCTGAAAAAGCAGCTGCAGAGCAGCGGCTACAGTGTAGATGCCTGCGGTGATGGTCTGGAAGCATTGGATTATATGCATATGACATCTTATGACGCCATTATTTTAGATATTATGCTGCCGGGACTGGATGGGCTATCGGTGCTGCAGAAAATGCGTACTGCCGGCGATAAAACACCGGTGCTGCTGCTGACTGCCCGCGGCAGTGTCGAGGATCGCGTTGCCGGGCTTGATCTGGGAGCAGACGACTATTTAGTCAAACCCTTTGCCTTTGACGAATTGGTGGCGCGCTTGCGGGTACTGCTACGGCGTAGCAGCGGGCAGGTTTCGAACGTATTGCGGTGCGGCGATCTGGAAATGGATCTGAGCAGTCGCAGCGTCAGCAGAAATGGATGCGAGCTGCAGCTTTCCGCTAAAGAGTTTGCCGTGCTGGAATATTTACTGCGTAACCAGGGCGTAGTTTTAACACGGGAAACGATCGAAAATCATGTCTGGGATTATGATTTTGAAGGCGGGTCCAACGTGGTAGATGTATATATACGGTATCTGCGGAAAAAAGTAGATGACGGCTTTGAGAAAAAACTGATCCAGACAGTACGCGGCGCCGGTTATGTGCTGAAGGAGACTTTATGAAAAAGCTGTCGGTAAAAATGAAAATAACCCTGTGGTATACAGGGCTGATCGTAATAATTTTAGGGGCTATTTTTGCGGCCGTCCTGCTGGCGACAGATAAGGTTTTACTGTTGGGCGTGCAGAACAAGCTGGAAGAAGAAGTTTATGATTTTGCGGAAGAACTGAAAATAGACAATGCTGGCCGTCTGCGCCTGGAGAAGCTTGATTTTTTAAAGGACGGCGTCCGGCTTGCCGTATACTACGAAAACGGGCAGATGATCACAGGTCTGGTGGCCAGCGATCTGCCGGCAACGCCTTTTGCCGACGAGCTGCTGCAGAAGGCTGGTAATGGGCAGCAAAACTGGTTTGTTTATGATTTTTATTTCAAACCGCGCCATGCGGAAAATTTTTACTGGGTACGTGGCACGGTGCCGCTTAGCTCGGCCTATGCGGAACGCGATAAGATTTTGTGGCAGTGCGCGCTGTTTTTCCCATTGCTGATTTTATTGGCGGCCCTGGGTGGTTACTGGATCACCAAAAAAGCTTTTCGTCCGGTAACACGGATCACAGAAGCTGCGGCTCAGATCAGCAGCGGGAGCGATCTTTCCAAACGGATCGAACTGGAAGGTGCTGACGATGAAATCGATACGCTGGCAAAAACCTTTGACGGAATGTTTGCCAGATTAGAAGCGGCCTTTGAAGCAGAACGGCAGTTTACTGACGACGCTTCGCATGAATTGAGAACGCCGACCTCAGTGATCATAGCACAGGCTGAATGCGGGCTGCAGCAGCCTGACTCCGAGAGTAAACAGCAGGCGCTGCAGGGTGTGCTGCAGCAGGCCAGAAAAATGTCGAAACTGGTCAACCAGCTCTTGCAGCTAGCCAGAGCGGACCGGCATCAGGCAAGCCTGGATCTGGAAGTGTTCGATTTAAGCGAATTGACAGAGATCGTGGCGGAAGAAGCTAAGGGACTGGCGGCAGCCAAAGCGATCACGCTGACGGCAGAGATCGAGCCGGCAGTTATGGTTCAAGCTGATCAAACATTGCTGATGCGGATCTGGCTCAATCTGCTGACTAATGCGGTCAAGTATGGCAGGCAGCAGGGACAGATCTGGCTTACTTTAACAAGCGACGGTCAAAATGCCATTGGTACTGTCAGTGACGATGGTATTGGTATCAGTGCTGATGAACTGTCAAAAATCTGGAAACGCTTTTACAGGGTCAATACTGCCCGCAGCGGCGGGGCAGACAGCGGCACAGGCCTGGGACTGGCAATGGTAAAGTGGATGGTTGAAAGCCACGGCGGGACGGTCAGCGTCGTCAGTGAACTGGGCGTAGGCAGCAGCTTCAGTTTTACGATACCTCTGCGTCCTTTAGAAAAATAAACAGCGCAACAAAAAAGCTCACTTCGTAAGAAGTGAGCTTTAATTTCTGGTGGCCCCGGCAGGATTCGAACCTGCGACCTTTTGATTCGTAGTCAAACGCTCTATCCAACTGAGCTACGGAGTCATTGAGGTTACCTAAATCTTTAGGCAACGATAATATTATATCTGATTGCAGTGTTGTTGTCAACATCTTTTAAGAAAATTACTGACACCATTTTTGCAGCATGGTCTGAAATTGTTCTAAATTGACCGGCTTGCTGAGATGTTCGTTCATTCCTGCCTGCAGTGTGGCTGCAATATCTTCAGGAAAGGCGTTTGCCGTCATCGCGATGATAGGGACAGTCTGGGCGTCTTGGCAGGGCAGCGCCCGGATCGCTTTAGCGGCCTCCAGGCCGTTCATGACAGGCATTTGGATATCCATCAAAATCAGGTTATAGGTGCCTGGCGGTGTGGCTTTAAATTTATCCAGTGCTTCCAGACCGTTTTTTGCAGTAGTGATCTCCAAACCGGCATACTTTAATAATTCTACGGCTATTTCCAGATTGAGTTCATTATCCTCTGCCAGCAAAACCCGTTTTCCCTGGAAAGCCAGCTCCTGCAGTTTATCAATGCTGGCTGTCTGCATCAGAGATTTGCTGCGGCCTGCCTCCTGCTCGCGTGGCTGTAAATAAACGATGGCTTTAAAAGCAGAACCTTCGCCTAAAACACTTTGGACTTCGATAGTACCGTTCATCATGCGGGCGATGTTGAGAGCAATCGTCATACCCAGACCAGTTCCTTCTATTTCGCTGGTGCGCGAGTCGGAAGCGCGGGCAAATGGCTCAAAAATTTTTGCTGTAAATTCCGGCGTCATACCGATACCGTTATCTGTAATGATAAATTCATAACCGATGGTATCGTGAAGCCGGACGTGGGTTTCACGCACTTCCAAAGAGATATGGCCATGGAAAGGCGTGTATTTGATAGCATTGGCTAAAATATTGAGCAGCAGTTGTTTCAAGCGCAGCTTGTCACCCAGAACGTTGACACAAAGCGCAGGCGCTATATTCATAGTAAAAGTATGCTTTTTGTTTAAAAGCTGCGGATTGACCAGATCAAGCAGCTCCTCCAGCATCTCTTTGAGAGAAAAATCTTCATTTAGAAGATTGAGCTTGCCGCTTTCAATTTTGGACATATCAAGCACTTCATTGATCAAGGTCAAAAGATGATTGCTGGCAGTAGTTATTTTGGCAAGGCAATCCTGGAGCCGTGCTTTGTCTTCCAGATTTTTGCCGGCAATGGCAGTCATCCCTATAATGGCGTTCATAGGGGTACGTATATCATGGCTCATGCGCGAAAGGAATTCATTTTTAGCCATATTGGAAGCCTGGGCAGCATTAAAGGCTTCCTGCAAAGCCTGTTGTTCCCGCAGCTCTTTCAATTTATCCTCATGGATATCGCGCAGAGTAAGAATGATCTGGTGGTAACCGTCGCTTTGCGCTAATAAAGTCGAATTGAAGGCTGTCCAGCGATATTCTGTGCTGCAAAGGCTGCTGCGGCATTCCATGGCAAAGTCAATATGCCGGTCCTGTTTTTGACGGCGCAGGCCGCTTAGAGAGAAATGCTCTAAAATTTTTGTGCTGTCATCAGGATGAAAATGGCTGCGGATCAGCGGTTCGATGTCATAACTCCCGTTTGTACGGTATTGCGCGAACGCTGAGCAGTCTGTTTCCGGCAGACGCAGAGGAATGCCGGAGCCGTCTTCAAGGTTGACCAGATAGATGAAATAATAATTAGAATTGATGCTGGAAAGCAGATCATAATATTGCTGTCGGGTGCGGCGTTCGTGATCCAGCTCGCTCTGGCGGGCTTCCTCATCTTTTGTTATATCCAGGTAAATACTGTTGATAATAGTTTTGCCTTCCGGCGTCTTTGTTTTCCGGCCGCTGTCTATGATCCATTTCAGGCTGTCATCTTTGCAGGGGACGCGGTATTTCGTTGAGTAGGTAGGATTGCCGTCTTTAAAACATTCTTTACAATCAGCCAGCGCCTTAGGCAGATCCGGCGGATAAACAAGCCCTGTGGCGTTATTGCCGGTAAATTGCCGGAACTCTTCCATAGAATAGCCAAACATGCCGGGCAGCTCTTCGCTGATATAAGCGTAAGAATAGGTAGCGTCGTCATTGCTGCATTTGACGCCGCCATTGACGGACTGCAGTACGACTTCCATTTGCTGCTGTTTCTGCTGGAGCTGTTCTTTGGCTTTAGCAAGTTCTGCTTCCATATATCGATAGGTTTGTGAACCGACCTGAAAAGGAAAGTTTTCTGTGCCCTGCAGCTCCTGATATGGATGGGAAAGATTGACATACATATAACTGAAATCACTGCCCAGATCACGAATAATGATAGTGGCACGCTGGTGTGTTTGAACGAGCAATTGCTGGTCCTCTGCTGCTGTCAGATAATGACGTCCCTGAGCCAGATAGAGGGTTTCTGCCAACGGGATAACAGTCCATTCTTCATTTAACAGCCGGCAGGGAGGGATCTGACCATTTAAAGAAGCGATAAAATCGCGGGCTGCTTCAGGTGTATTATAATAATTATGCTCGGCGGCGCCGATGCCGATGAGCTGAGGATCAAGATGGCTGAGAATAAAAGGCAGATCCTGGTCACAAAGTAATTTATAGATATATTGATGGGCAAAATCTTTAATTGCCTTAATTTTTTCCTGTGATAAATTTACCATAGTACCCCTCCATCCATTTGCAAGTAAATCTTGAATTTTAAATATAGTATGTATTTATTATAACATTGTTTATTATCTTTTATTTAAAAATATTAAATAAAAGATAATGGGTAGGCTTGTGGGTGCGGTATTCTGGTTTAAAGGATTAGTTGATTATGGGCAAAATAAAAAACGCATTCCTTTTCGGAATGCGTCGATTGCCATGGTGGCCCCGGCAGGATTCGAACCTGCGACCTTTTGATTCGTGGGCAAGGGTTGCAGGATAAAATTTTGTGTTTAAAAGGCCCTAAAAACGCATTAATACAGCGGTGGAGTTATTATATTGCCGTTGATACTTGGTAATATCTGCGGTTTGCACTCAGTGCTGGTAATGCTGGGCGGTTTTAGTTATTTTTTAATAGATTTTATTTTAGCGGCTTCTTGTTCTAATTCCAGTAGATCTATGTGGTCAGCTTCCTTAGCTTCTACTGCCTTACGCCGTGCATCAAAGCTTTTATAAATCTTGTTAGCGTGCGCTATGGCCTGTTTATGTGAAACTTTACCATGTGCTTGTAATAAAGGAACATCATGATCAAGAAGAAGTTTATCTACACTGGCACGCCAAAATTCAAGCGTTAAATCTTTGCGCTTCTTTACCCTGAATTCAGCACTTTCTAAAAAGATGTTCACTAAACGATTTAATGAGTCTAACTCATCATGTAGGAGGTAGTTTTTAGCTGTGATAATATCTGATTTTCGAACTATGGAACCTTGCCATGAAGTTAAAGCCATATTGGGTTTATCAGCATTAGCACGTGTCATAATCAACTCTGCTGCAGTTTGCCCTGTAACGCCGTAGATAAGTTTATTTTGTGTTTCTGCAAAAAATAATTTAGTAGTGTTTTCGTTAGGGATATAATCGCTTGAAAGTGAGAAAAGATCACGCAACTTTTGATAGAATCGTTTTTCACTGGCACGAATATCGCGAATACGTTCCATTAATTCGTCAAAATAGTCGGGCCGTCCGTCAGGATTTTTTAGGCGTTCATCATCCATCACAAACCCTTTTAAAAGGTATTCTTTTAATGTACTGTTAGCCCACTGTCGAAATTGGGTGCCACGTGGTGAACGTATACGAAAGCCAATAGCTAAAATCATATCAAGATTATAATATTTAACATTATAATCTTTTTTATCAGTGGCAGTTGTCAAGTAATACTTGACAACTGAATTTTCAACAAGTTCACCTTCACTGAATATTTTATTGATATGTAAACTTATATTTTGTTTAGTTACATTAAATAAATCTGCTATTTGTGCTTGGGTCAGCCAAACAGTGTTATTATCTGCATAAAGGTTAATGCTGACTTTACCGTCTGCTGTATTGTATATAATAATATCAGCCATTTGTATAGTTCTCCTTCATCTAATTTTTGTCAAGATCAACATATATTAACCAACTTTGTTTTAATGGTAATATTTTTTCGTTCATGTGCTCAGTTCCTAAATCTTTATCAATATTATCTTACTCTGAAATCTTTAATCCGTAAATAAAAATCATAAGAAATTTGGTAAAACTACTTGCCGTCACGATAAAGTAACATAGCATGATATTCAACAGTGGAAAATTTTAGCCAGAGCAAATTTTGAAAAGATGGAATATAAAGTAAGAACTGATTGGTTTGTTGCGTTTAGGCTCATTGATAATCAGTTTAAGGCATTGAATAATGAAGAGTTTTTCAGGAATGCAAGTGTGGAAGATACAATAAAATATTTGCGCCAGTGTTTGAAAATTCCTAATGCTGAAAAACAAAAAATGGCAGATGTAAAGAAAATATTGGAAAAATATACTGCCTAAGATATCACATGAATAATAAAAAATATTTTAAACACAGAATATTTTATTTTGTTATTCTTTGTTAATGAACAATACTCAAAATCTTCCCCAAATATTCCCCATACCAAATTGACATTTGTTCCCCGGAAAACAAAAAAACACCGCAATTCCTTGCGGTGTCTGCATTCTAGTGGTGGCCCCGGCAGGATTCGAACCTGCGACCTTTTGATTCGTAGTTATTTTACCATATTTTTTTGAATGGCCTGACATCTAGCTTTAGCTGGAAAACGTTGATTTTACTGTATTTTTGCTTTTAATACAAGAGAACAGTTTAGAACCTAACAGTTTTCTTTGGATGTCAAAGTGGATGTCAAAAGATGTCAGATGTTAAAACGTTTTTCCGCGCTTTCAACAGCTTCGATGATACCATCTTGCATAGATGCGGAATTATGAACGTAGGTATCCATCGTAAAAGCGGCGCTGGCATGACCAAGGCGGAGCTGGATTTTTTTAGGACTCAAATTTCCTTCTGCCAAAACTGTAGCGTGAGTATGACGGAAACTATGCATACAAGTACGGTCTGGAAGATCAAGCTTTTTCCTGAGCTTGGTCATCATAGAAGTGATATAATCCGGACGTAATGGTTTAGATAAATCAGTGGGGCTTCTGAAAATATAATCTGATTCATTCCAGGGCAAGCCTGCTCTGAACAAATTTCTTCTCAAAATCTTTTTCCACTCAAGCAACTTTTCTATAGCGGTGTCGGATATAATAAGCTCCCTTTCTCCGTGCGGACTTTTGGTAGTACCTTCAAATAAGCCTTTTTCTTTGGTCCTTTTCAGGGATTTTTTTAACTTTAGTATTTTTTCATTTGGGAAAAATTTATTCCAGCGCAGGGCGCATAATTCACCGCGACGAGCACCGCAATCGAAACCCAAAAATAAAATGTAATACATTTGAGTATCTTTTACTGTATTCATCAAAGCAGTATATATTTCAGGGGTGAGCAGTGCTGCCGGTTTTGCTTTGGCTTTTGGTTTACGGACAAATTTACAGGGATTGTCGGTTATGACCTGCTCGAAGACAGCTTCGGAGAAAATAGAATTAAGAATAGTATAGGTGTACTCTTTTGTACGATCTCCTTTTATTTGCCTGAGAATATTTTTGATGTGAAAAACTTTTATTTCTGACATTTTTATTTTCTCTGGCAAATATGGTAAAATATGATTAGTAATAATGTTTTTATATGATTCTTCGGTGACTTCATTTATCTGTTTATATTCACGCTTGGTTTTTAGACATTCTAAATACCAATCTGAAAAAGTGGCATCCTGTAGAAAAAGAATTTGATTTTTAGCAGCCTGGAGAAGTTGTTTTTTTTCAAATTCTATTTCTGCTTCACTATATCCATAAACATATTTACGTTCTTTTTTACCGGTAAAGATGTTTTCCACATAAACGGATGATTGAAGTCGCCCATCTTTTCTTAATGTTGACATATGATCGCAGCTCCTTTCTTTATAATCTTATGTTTGCTTAATAATCGTGAAGTGAAACAGCCAACCTCAAATGGTTGGTTATTTTTTTACCTTATCTGTAAGCATATTTACATGGGGACAATTTGTCCCTATGTAGACACCTAATTCCGAAAATTAAAGGTCGATGACCCATTTTTGCATGTTAACTCTACTTACTATTTTCCTCTGCCAGCTTTTGTTTTAAACGCTCTTTAAATGTCAGCTCAGGTTTTGGTGCATTAGGATCTATTGGCTTTAATTTTCCGCTTTCAACTGCGTCAAAATCTTCATAGGTAAGCTTAGTGATTAGTCTGATTTCTTCAAGCTCTTCCGCAGGTAATTTTTCCGGTCCTTGTTCTTTGTCTTTCATGTAAAATTGAAACCAAAGTTGATCTTTGAAGTTGGTGATTTTACTAACGACTTCCGGTGGAATGAGAAAATCAGCAACGGCCATATGTTTTGCTGGACGAATGGTATAGGTGGGAGCAGCAATAATTTTTTCAATGGTATAAGTAACTCCGTCAACAATAACATCTGCTTTATTTTCAATTATACGCTTATGAAATCCTATGCCTTGATATTTGATTTGAACGTGGCAAAATGAAGAACCATCATCACGAACAGTTTTCATAAAATCAATAGTTGAAGAATGGCGCCAGTGCATTACATTTTTGTATGCACGGTAAATAACAGCATTTTGCGCATTGTCAACAGCACATTCAATTTTCGCAAAAGCAGGAACTGCAAACAGCACGGTAGCAGTTAAAGCCATAATTAAAGTTTTTTTCATAATTTCATCCCCTTAAATATTGCCCGGCATATGGCCGGGCTTTTTTATTTATTTGTCTGGTGTGTGAAAATGTAACACTTTAGTGCAGGGATAATGCCGGCGAGTTACATTTTCCGAAGTCGACCCTCGTAGCTGGTAATCCCCATATTTTTAAAAATAAGTCCGTTAAGATAACCTACCGCGTTTAAAAACTGATCATGTGGCAGTGATCGCAGCAGGTTGATAATAGAGCGTTCTTCTTCATTAAGAGTATTCATTTGTAATAGCCTCCTTTATTTTGTGCCCGTAGCGGGCAGGCTGACAGAGTTCCTTCTATCAATAAAACTGTCCATGATGCCGAAAAGGAGCATTTGGTCATCATGGCTTAGTTTTCTAAATTTTTCAAGGAAGGTTTTTTCATCGTTTGCCAATTCTAAGGAAGTGTCCCTATTTGTCTCCCAACCCATAAGTTCGGTAGGCGAACAATCAAAAAGTTTTGATAATATTATAATTTTGTCATAATCAATAGTTGTTATTTTTCCTGATTCATATCTTTGGGCTGTAGCTTCTGAAACCCCCAAATGCAAAGCAATATCTTTTAAAGTGAGTTTTTTTGTTAGTCTGTATGATTTTATTCGTTCTCCAAGCTTCATTGTAACAGCCTCCTTTTAGTGCAATTATACCAATAGTTTACACAATCTGCAAGAGAAAAAAGGAAAAACAAACAAAAACTTGCATAAAATGTATTGACATTAAAACCGATTAGCGTTATTATACTTACATAGAATGCAAGAAGGAGGCGGAGGAAATGAACCAATATATTGTTGATACTGATGCTATTAAAATCATTATGATTAAGAAAAAAATAAAGTCCCAGATGGAATTGTCCCGTCGGTCGGGGATTAATCGCAATGTATTAAGCAATGTTTTGAACAATAAAAAATATCCATCAAGTACAGTTATGAATAAACTTATTTCTGCTCTTGATATAGACCAAGACACTGCTGGGAAAATTTTTTTTGCACATGAACTTACTTAAAACGTAAGATTATATAAATGTTAAGGAGGTGCAAAATGAAAAAAGAAAAAAGCCCTGCGGACAGGCAGGGCGAGAATAGGCGTATGCTGGTCCATACAGATTATAAGACTGTGTGTGAGACATCAAAAAATCGCGTTAACAAAAGTATCACAACTATAGTATTAGGTATATTAAGGGAGGTATAAATATGAAGTTAGATGCATCCAAACAATCAAATGTTAGACAAACTTTACATGGCAATCCTCAAAGAACGTTTCGATCTTACGTACGACAGACTGAAGAAGTTGTTGTGAAGGCAGTTCGATTATCATGTCTCCGTCGGAACAAAGATCATCAAAAAAATCTAATTGATCTTCTGCTAAATCCTTGACTGTAGCAAGAAATTGGATAGAATCCAGGTCATTCTCTTTACCGTTTAACTGGTCATAAACTTTATGTAAATGTTGCAATTGAAGATTTTTTTCACTGTTGGATAGTGAATCGTCTTCTGTAGTGTATTCTATTGCTTCCTGTATAAGCGGGTTGATTACAAGAATTTCTTCATCAGTTATGCAGATTGTTACTTCTGTTTTTTTAGTATCCATAAAAATACACTTCCTTTAACAATAAAGTCAGGAATGGCAGTTCCTGCTGATTCACATTATAGCATTAATAAGAGTTAGAAAGAAGGCAAAAAATGGACAGTGGATATTTAGTACCACCACCGCTTCCACCAGGAGTTCGTAATGAAGTGGCAGCAATTATGGATAAGTACAAGTTAAATGAAGAATCGCGCCGCGAATTGCTTTTAGCTGAACTTAGGAAAATAGATAAAGAAAATACAGTAAAGAATTTCCCTGACAAAGTATATGAACTGATAGCAGAGGTCAGAAAATTAAGAGTTACCATATCGGCTGTTGCCTTCATAGCTGTAGCAACAGCCATATATATAAGATAAATTTGCCGCTGTTTTAAAATAGCGCAATAAAAAAGAAACACCCGCCTCTACCGTGGAAAGTTTAGCGAGTGTTTCTTGTGACCAGCCGAAGCTGACGAGAACATTATAACACGCTTCGACTGGTATATCAACTTTGAAAGAGGGATATACCATGGAAAAGAAACAGTTAAGTGCTGCTCAAATTAAGGCTTTACTTACTCTTATTAAAATAGTGAAGAGTATGCCGGAAGAAGAATTTATAAAAAGATATGCCAGCTTACCGGAAGATGGGCTGGTTGAACAATATTTAGCCGAAAAAAACAGGCAGGAAGGGGATGGTGAATAATGATGCCTGCAGAGATACCGATTTGGAGAAAAATTGCGTTATCACCGGAAGAAGCAGCCAGTTATACGAATTTGAATGTCAAGCTGATCCGTGGCTTAGTCGCTTTGGCGGCAGCAGGGAAAATTGATTTTCCCGTGTTCTATTCGGGCAACGCGGTTAAAATACCAAGAGCCTCTTTAGAACAATGGGTTATTGAAGCTGGCGCCGATCATCACAGGTTTGATTTACAAATGGTCGAACGGATGCTGAAAAATTCAGAAGAAGCAGTAGCAGGGAAACGTGGAAGGCCTAAAAAAACGCGGGAGGCGGTGCCTGTATTATGAAAAAAACAAATGGATGTAAGGCTTTAAAGATTATTCTGGAGGATCAATTTATTAAGGTAAAAGCGGCAAAGATTATCAGCTTTGGCTCCGGTCATAAAGTTATTTTCGACAAGCCGATAAAAGTGAATAATCGTAGTATTACAGGTTGGTACTTTTTGAATATTATGGCCTATGATGTGCGGGTAGGTGACATTATGAGATTTGAGTTTGTCGAAAATGGTTTATATTTTGAAGGCGTGGATCTGGCGAAGCGAAAAATGGAGGGGTGAAGAATGTTGGAAAAAACGTACGTTATTGGGGGAGAAAATGCTGGGGGATTTTGGGCGCCGGAAAAGCTTATACCAATACCAAGACCATTAATAGCTGAAGAACTGGAAGCAAAAGAACGATTAGAAAATGTTATGAATTATTATAAACTTGATGAAAATATTAGGTATCGTCTTTTGAAGGGGATGATTGAGAATATCGAACGGAAACGAAAAGATGAGCGGGAAATGAATCTTTTGCCATATAGAGTTGAAAGAATTGAAGAAGATATGAGAAGTCAGCTGCGAGAATACAAAAGCCGTTTGGTTGCGGTCGAAATAACCTTAACAGTTACTGCTGCATTACTTATGTTGAAAGCGATACATTGGTGGGTTACAGGAGCATGGAAGGAGCTTGGATATGAATGAAATTTATTTGTGGTATTTAGCGGCAGTAGACGGCATTTGTTGGGTATTGAATAGTATTGCCAGGCGACCGGCATTATGGGTATGTGGATCGGCGGCGGTACTATTGGCGGCATATTTGATTTATAAAGTTGGTTTTGCTGATGGGATGGTGAGCAGGCTATGAAAAAGCCTAAGCCTATATGGCAAGAATACTTAGAGGCCTGTTTATTAGGAATTGTAATAGTTGCAGGTGGTGTTTATATAGCTATCATAGCGGCTGTTGTGACTGTAGGAGCTTTACGATGAATGGTAAAGAAAAAGAGCCATTGAAGCGGTAACTTCAACAGCTCTAGGTGGACAGTAAATTTACGCAATATGTTTAACGTCCGTATTTATTTTAGCATAAAGAATGATATTGGACAATCTAGTTTAAGCGGAATGGAGCGATATAAATGGAACAGCGTTATTTAAATAAAAAATCTTTAGAGGAATTATTAGAACTTGTCAAAGCTAAGGCGTATTACCAGAAACAGCTTGATGAGTTATCACGTCTAAAAGAAAAAATTGGGAGAAGTAAAAAACACGGCATTGATCTTATTATCTCATATGAGGTAGGACCTGAAATTGGTGCTCATAAAATGGAAGAATTTGCAGTGGAAAAGGCTTCTAATTCATTGGTGGATTACTTTGAGATGATACCAAACAGAGTAATTGAAGAATTACAAACTGAATTGTTAAATATAGTTTCGGCTATAGAATCATACCTTTGGGATCGGTTTGGTTATACCGATGATGAAGCAGCAATGAAAGAAGCTGAACTGCAGGACAAAATAAATCAATTTATGTTTGAAAAGAGCATGCAAATTGAAATTTCTCCGAACGCAACAAGGAGCTTTTTCGGTGCAGGAACTTCTATACGGAAAATGTTAGAAGCAACACTGAACCAACTGAACCAAAGGACGGATGGAAATGATAATGGTGGAGGAAAGCAAGATGAGCAAGTCTAAATGTAGCCGCTGCGGCAAGAGACTACGGGCTGGGGATTGGATGCTTGTTTATGATCAAGGACAAAAATGCGCAGTAAAAGTTTGCAGGGACGACAGAAACTGCATTGCCAAGCAAAAGGGAACGCCGCTGCCTGGCCCAGAGCAGAATAGAATGATCAAAGATTATCGAGGCCGCTGATATGGCAAGGAAGAAGAAACTTTCGAATCTAACTCTAACGAATAACCATAACGTAAACTTAGGAACTTTGATGCCAGAGATTGTTTGTCAAGAATGTGGAAAGTTAAAATGTTTGCCGTGGGGAACGAATTTAACAGATTATGCATATAAAAAACAGCATGGTTACAAAAGCGGCAGGCCAAGAATGGAATATTACTGTTCATATACTTGTTATCGTAAAGCCATTGCCAAGGGCAAATAGGAGGATAATTGAGATGCGCAAGGCCGATTATAAAGTGTCCGCAAAGCCAGTAAGGATAAATGGCTTCTGCAGTATATGCAAAAAAGAGACGAATAATGGTTATTGTTATGTTCATCCTTATGGGCATAGAGAATACTTGATCTGCCCAAACTGCTTAATGCATGGTGATGATTCTATAGTAAAAGAAGCCAGGATAGAGTTAAGAAATGGAGGGCAGAAAAGATGATCCATAAATTAAAAATATTACCAGAATTTTTCCCGTTGGTGGAGAAGGGAAAAAAGAGATTTGAATTGCGTAAGAATGATCGTAATTATTAGGAAGACGACATTTTATTACTGCAGGAATATTTTGACGGCGAATATACCGGTCGCCAATGCGTAGTAAAAATAACAAATGTTTTTGGCAGTAATAACGAAGAAAGTCTTTGGCCAGAGTTAAAGAAAGAAACTATTATCTCAGACCAGTACGTCATTTTATCAATCAAGAAAATCAATGTACCTATTGAGATATTAATGGAGATTGAAAGGCCAATGGAGCAAGGGTATACCAATAGTTTTTATGGCGAAGAAGTGGATGCAGAGGTAATAATCGTTGAAGACACTAAACAATTAGGAGAAGGAACGGCGGCGTTACCTCCACCATCTAATCCGTGGGCATCTAAAAACCGTAAGCAGACTGATGATTCCGACAATGATGGACAGTAAAATTTTTGAAAAAAGCTTTGATGCTTGGAATCTTGCAACAGTAACTTCTACTGTTTGGGGCCCTGAAAGTAATATGGCCCAAAAAGCTCAAAAAGATTTTTACCGTTTGCTTATGGCTATGGATGATCAAATAAAACTAGATTTTTTTGAATACTTAGAGAAAGTTAAAGTACGATTAGATTCATGGGGATAAAGTTTATGGCGTAGTTGTAATTATGAAAATTAAAGCAATAACACCAGAAGATATTGACAAGCTGAACACTAATAAGTCAGAACCGTTTTGATATACAGTCAACTTTAGGAGGCAAGCAATGAAAATAAAGACAGAATTTTATTGTGATAATTTTCAAAATTTTAAACGGTATGGGATTCCCAAGGCACAGTTAGTAATTGCGGATATACCGTACAACCTTGGAGCAAATGCTTACGGATCTAATCCAATGTGGTATGTAGATGGCGATAATAAAAAAGGTGAAAGCAAATTTGCAGGTAAAGCTTTTTTCAATACAGATCATAATTTTAACATTGCAGAATACTTTCATTTTTGTAATCGCTTATTAAAAAAAGAGCCTAAAGAAAAAGGGAAAGCTCCGTGCATGATAGTTTTTTGCTCATTTGAACAAATGCCGATGGTAATTCAGTATGCAGAAAAACATGGGTTTAAAAAACACATTCCTTTAATTTTCATCAAAAACTTTTCAGCACAGGTATTAAAAGCAAATATGCGTGTTGTTGGTGCTACTGAATACGCTTTGGTGTTATACAGGGAAAAACTACCGAAATTTAATAATAATGGAAAAATGATTTTTAATTGGTTTAACTGGGTAAAGGATACAAAAACATATCCTAAAATACATCCGACACAAAAGCCAGTTAATTTGTTGAAGCAGTTAATAACAATCTTTACAGACCCAAGTGACGTGGTTATAGATCCAGTAGCAGGGAGTGGGACAACATTAAGAGCGGCTATGGAATTAGGTAGAAACAGTTATGGATTTGAGTTATCTAAGGAGTTTTACAATAAAGCTAAAACCGAAATGCTCAAGCCGCAGAAATTTGAACAATTAGTTTGTTTTTAGTTAAAACGGCCGCGCATACTAACTATATACAAGCATAAAGGGAAGTATACCCCTGCGGAGGTGATTAGCCCGTAGGGGGCGGCCTTTTAAATATAAGGAGTTGAAAATATGACGAGAACAAGAATACTTGACGCTTGTTGTGGCAGTAGAATGTTTTGGTATGATCGAGATAATAAATATACAGTTTATCAGGATAACAGAGAATTGGATACTACGCTATGTGATGGGCGGAAACTGAAAATTACTCCTGGACTTTTTGGCGATTTTAGAAAAATGATATATGCAGACAATTACTTTGATTTAGTGGTTTTTGATCCGCCTCACTTGGTTAGAGCTGGTAAAACGTCGTGGCTGGCGCAGAAATATGGGGTGTTGGATGAAAACTGGAAAGCTGATATTAAAGCAGGATTTGCAGAGTGTTTTAGAGTGCTGCGGCCATTTGGAACGTTGGTTTTTAAGTGGAATACAGAGCAGATACCATTTAGCGAGGTTATAAAACTTGCGCCTGAACAGCCGCTATTTGGGGATAAAAGAGTTAATACTCGTTGGGTTGTGTTTTGCAAAGGTACTAGAACCAGTGATAGAGTTACTGATTAATACAAGTTTGGAGTGGTAAGGCATGAAGCAATACTGTCGTTATTGTAGTAACTGTATGGATGCAGGCGATATTTATTATTGTGACGCTAAAGCAATTCCGAATACAAGCATAAATGCTATATTGCCAATAGAAAAATTAAAGCGTGTCAATAAATGCAGAGATTTTTGCTTTTGTGCAGTAGATGTGTTAGATCCGATAGGGGATAGACGATATAAACCGCGACGTCCATCTGTTCTGAAAAGAAAAATGTTAGAAGAAACCTTGTTCAAATAAAGGAGAACGGTAAATGAAACCAATAAATATAAAAATTATGATGGCGTTAATCGAAAAAGAACCAGGCGATCAGTATGTACCAGTATTGAAACCAGTGCTTATGCAGATACTGACGGAACTTAGACATCTGCGCTGGAAGAATAGCCAGATTAGTGCTAAGGCTGCTCGGTATCGGAGAGAAAAGAAAGATCTTGAAGATGCCTTGGCGATGTACCAATGACGACGTGGAATGAACTGCCGGCACACCTTGTAAGTAAAATACGTTCGGACAGCGTAACGGTGCCGGCGAATTTACCCGGGGCTGTACCTGTGCTGAAATATGGCAATAGAGTTACCGAGGTAGACGGTATCCGTTTCGACAGCGAAAAAGAAGCTGACTATTACTGGCAGTTACACTGGATGATGCGCGAAGGTACAGTAAAAGAGGTTGAACTACAGCCAAAATTTGTTTTACAGCCTGGTTATAAGAGGGAAGGTAAAAAGATAAGGCCGATTATTTACAAGGCTGATTTTAAGGTGACGGAAGCCGGCGGTCATGTTTATTACGTCGATACAAAGGGTATGAAAACACCGGTATATTTGCTAAAGAAAAAGATGCTGCTTTATAAGTACCCAGATATTGATTTTAGAGAAGTTTAAGGCGGTGGAGTAGTGGACAAAATCACACAAAAAATTGTGCAAATTAAACCTATTGACAAAGTAAAAAAGGGCGTTAGATGTAAATGCTACAATAATTTTCTGTCAAGCGATAACAAGCCCCTAAAACTGGTGTTAGACAGCGAAAATAGACTGCTTTATTGCGACCATTGCGGTAACATAATAGACCCAATTATTGCGCTAGAGATGCTTGCTAAAACATGGGAAACTCTATATGAGGAAAGAGAATATGTTGTGAAGTGTATCCGTCGTGCATGGGAAATAGGGAGAAAGTACCGACCATGGAAACGGTCGTTAAAAGACTTAGAAAAGCAGATAGGCAGAAGAGGCGAAAACTTGCCATGTTGCCCCCATTGCGATAAGGCATTTCGCATTGAAGATATAACCAGCTTTGAATGTTCTCCAAACGGATACCGAAAATTCGGATACAAGCTAGGGAGTTTTAATAATATAGATTAGGCGGTGGAGTAGATGACCAAATATTATGTTGGCTCTAGTTTAAAATACCATTGTGTTTTTGAAAAAGCTGGTGACAAAAAGCGAAAGATACTGTTGATGTTGAATTGTCGAAGAAATGCAGAGCTTATTGCAGAGATACTAACAAGAGATGATAACGGTAAAGCGCAGACGCCATATGGCATACTTGATGCTATAGATGATTTAAAAGATAACATTGGTGGAATCCTGATAGAAAATAAACGTTTAAGGGATTTATGGAACAGACGGGACGGTGAATAAAAATGGAAGAAGAACAATGCCCTTGTGATGATTGTGACGCTACCTGTGATTACTGGGACAGTAAATACTGCTGTACATATTGTCGTTGGCAGTATGGAGACATTGAACCTGACTGCGAGAATTGTGACCCGATGGATGTTTGAGAGGACGGTGAATAGATTATGAGATTAATAGACGCTGATAAAGCGAAAGCTGAATTATTAAGAATAGCTAGAGATATACACGATTGCTGTGGGTTTTATGACGGTCTTAAAGCTGGTTATCAAAGTGCTGCTGATAGGCTTGATACAATGCTAGTTGTAGAAGAACGTAAGCATGGGCATTGGCTTACTAAAAAAGCATGGCATGTGGAGTGTTCCGAGTGCCATCATGTTTTAGAGTTTATTTGCGACGTTAAAAAATACTGCCCGAACTGCGGCGCCAAAATGGACGGTGAAAGTAATGAGTAAATATAGACGCGGCCAGAGCATACGGGTGAAGTCAATAAAAAGACTTTTCAGAGCAGTAAAAAAGATCATACGGCAAGAAGCCGCTAAAGGACGGTGAATAATATGGAATTGATAGATAAAGATGCTTTGGTGAAATATTTAGAGGGAATGGGAAATGAAATATATGCAGGCAATGATGAATATTTTCTAGGACAGAAAGCGGCTTTAATGAAAGTCGTTGGTGTTGTAATGACCTTTCCTACAGTAGAAGAACGTAAGCATGGTTACTGGAAAAAGGAAGGCAGTTGGTATAAATGCAGCTGTTGTAATAGCGCTATTGATCCATGGGATAACACATGGATGAAATACTGTTCCTGCTGTGGGGCTATTATGGACGGTCAAGCTATATGTAATGATTAAGGAGTGAAGATATGAATTATCCTGATCTAATAAAATGGAGGTATAAAATATGAAAAATTTAGCGGAAAAAGTGTTTATAGGTACTATGATTTTAATATTTATAATTATAGGCGGTATAGGTTATCCGCTTTACAATGTATGGACTAGTGAACAAGCTGGCATTGCAGAACTAAAAAAAGCAGAAGGAAATAGAAAAATTGCTATTCAAGAAGCTGAAGCTAAGAAAGAAAGTGCAAAGTCTTTAGCAGAAGCAGAAATCATCAGAGCGAAAGGTGTGGCTGAAGCTAATAGAATTATTGGAGATAGCTTAAAAAATAACGAAGCTTATTTACGGTATCTTTGGATTCGCAATCTTGAGGATGGACCTAATCAAATTATTTATGTGCCTACAGAAGCGAATTTACCTTTGTTAGAAAGCTCCCGACACATTGCTGATAATTTATTGAGCAAGGATGTACTTAATGATTGATAAATTAGAGTTTATTGGGATAGGAATATTATTTTCGATTTGTCTGGGAAATTATATTAAAGAAAGAACAACATCTACACTTCTTATGCTTATTTCTTATATCATTTTAGTAATTATTAAGATATTAAAGTAATCTATCAAACTGGGAGTATATTTATCAATATGTTCCCAAACCTTAATATTTTAGAAAATTTCCTTCCATTATATATGCTATTTTTATGACAAGGGACGCTGGTCCCTTTTGACTTGATTCAATCTATTAATTTAAGGCGGATTTTATCATGTATATAAAAAAATCAATTTTTGCGGGGATGACGTTGGAAGTCGAAAAGACTTACACGATTAAATATAAAAGTAAAAAAGTGACCAAGTCGGGCAATATAAACCCTACTCCGGAAAATATGAAAAAAGTAAATGAGCGTAATGCTGCAAAAAAATTACGATGGCAGATCAACACTAATTTCAGATCAGGTGATTACCATTTGATTCTCACTTATAGACCGGAAGAAAGAGCGCTCAATCCAGAAGAAGCAAGAAAAGACCTAAAAAGATTTTTGGAAAAGTTGAGAAGTCATTACAAAAAAATGGGGCTGGCACTGAAATATGTGGCGGTAGCCGAATATGGAAAAGTTTCCATGCATTTCCATTTGGTGGTCAACGGTGGTATATTGCCGGAAGAAATAAATAGAATATGGGGGCATGGCAGAGTTGGGCTGAGAGTGTTGGATGATTCTGGAGACTATATCAAGCTTGCTGCATATTTAATAAAACAGACCAGTAAAACATACAACGATCCTGAAAAAGCTGTATTCAGGAAAAGATGGTGCTCGTCTAGAAATCTTAAAAAACCAGAAATTAAACCAGAAATAGTTAAAGCTGACAGTTGGCGCGAAACTCCAAAAGTGCCGCAAGGGTATATGTTAATTGCTGACAGCGTGGAATATGGCGTAAGTGAAATAACCGGGTATCCATATCAATATTACCGAGCAATTAAAATATCAGATAAACCAAAGAAAGGACGGCGTGAATATGATAAAAATGGTATTAGACATACCACCTAGTGTGAATCACTGTTATGTAAATATTGCTGGTCAACGTAAAGGCAGGAAATTGACTGAGGCGGCTAAGAATTGGAAGCTCCTTGCCGGTTATGAAGCCAATCAGGCAAAACGGAAACAGGGCTGGATTTACCCGGACAAAGATGAAAAAATCGTCCTGCTGTTGTGGGCGTTTTGGCCCGATCGTCGTCCTCGCGATATGAATAATTGTCATAAGCTCCTGCCGGACGCTCTTGAAAACGTCCTCTTTGAAAATGATAAAAACGTCCTTGTTCGCGATATGGATTTCTCCTTCGACGCAAAACGTCCTCGGCTGGAAATTGTCGTCGCCCGGAAAGATGAGGTAGACGTGAATGAAACACAATACTAAAAAATTCGTCCTGCAGGAACTGGCTGACTACAGGGAAAGCTGTGCAGAAAATGTCCGGATCCGTGAGCGGATAAATAACCTGAAATGTTCTGGCAATGCAGACGTGACAAACAGGGAGCTTAAGCTACTGTTTTTACGACAGGCGTATCTGGAACGGGTTATAGTTGCAATAGATAATTTACGCGAGAATCTGAATGAGGATTTATCACAGTTGTTTAATGCAAAGTTTTTGACCAGGCCGAGTATGCAGGATAAAAAAATAATCGCACAGCTTAATATCAGCCGTGCGAAGTTTTACAAAGATATTGATTTGATTTGTCAAATGCTGGCCGACAGGCTAGGGCTTTCATAGTTGCACGCAGATTTGCCGTTGCACGCGGTTTTGCCGTTGCACGCAGTTTCGCCGTTGCACGCGGTTTTGCCGTTGCACGCAGTTTCGCCGTTGCACGCGGTTTTGCCGTTGCACGCAGTTTCGCCGTTGCACGCAGTTTTGCCGTTGCACGTAGTTTTGCCGTTGCACGTAGTTTTGCCGTTGCACGCAAATAGCCGCTGATATACGTCAGCGGCTGCATTATCAGAGTGGAGAGAGTACCGCAGTATTCAAACTTGCGGATAGTTGGCCACGCTTGCAAAAAACAAGACCTTTTCGCCCTTGGTAACCTCAACCCTATAGCTCTAAGCGGTTCTAAAGCTTTCCAAGACGTAGCGCCCTCAAGTACTTTGAGTAGCAAACTATTTAATTCTTTTTTTGTTTTAAATTCAGATTGAGCTTTTTCGTTAACTTGCAAATGTCTGTCACCGTCAACAACTAAAAAAACGCTATACATGATTCAACACCCTTTCCGGTCTGCCATCGTCAGAGCTGGGCGACCATCCCACAGCTGACGCCCGCAGGCGCGGGCGTTTCGGATTAAAATGTTCTGATAAATTCAGCGTTTCCATTCAGATCACTGTTAATTTTTTTGATTGCATTATGTAATTTTCTTTCTGTGAATTCTGTAATATCCCACGCTTTAAAAATAACGTTGTATTCTGCCGTTATAAAAATCATGTTTGCAACTTTTTCAATTTCGAATTTCATTTTTGGTATCTCCTTTAGTTTAATTCGTCGACAGCCACAAGGGTCGTTGATTTGTAGCGGCGGTTAAACTGGTTGCCTCTTTCGTTAATCGTTGTAACAATAACGCTTTGAGCGCCTTTTGGTTCAACTGCCAAAATCAAGCTTCTTAATCCGTAGTTATAGAGTATATGCTGGCCAGGTTTTAGTTCTTGGGCGGCAACGGAATTTTTCCAGCCTATGCCTTGTAATTGGCTTTGGTGTTTGCGCTTTTCTGCAAGTTCTTTTTCAGCTGCTAAATATTGGGATAAGTTTGTCATTGTGATCACTCCAATTCTAATTTTTAAATCAGCCTGCCATCATCAGAGCCGGGAGGCTAT
The DNA here is from genome assembly GCF_958349595.1 of uncultured Phascolarctobacterium sp. Classification (NCBI taxonomy): domain Bacteria; kingdom Bacillati; phylum Bacillota; class Negativicutes; order Acidaminococcales; family Acidaminococcaceae; genus Phascolarctobacterium; species uncultured Phascolarctobacterium sp. The sequence goes on from NZ_CATWDQ010000009.1 coordinate 33,728, forward strand.
CCCACGGCTGACGCCCACAAGCGTGGGCGTTTCGGCTAATTACATGTACTTTTCAAAAATTTTAAGCGCTGTTTGAGCCGCATTTTTTTTCATAGCCTTACCGCTTTTGCGTTTCAAATATTTGACGCAAGCCTTGGAGCTAGATAAACCGTACCACGCACTTGCCTTTTTCACAATAGTCGCATCTTCCGGGGTCATTTTTATAGCTTTAAGCGTATTAGGATTTATGTAGTAAGATTCGTCACTTTGACACAAAGGCACTAGCTCAGCGCTTTGCATGTGATTGCCAATGTTCCAAATTTCGTAACCTACGGGGATTTTTTCAACGATTTCAAAACTGTAATCCTCAATATTGTGATATGCTGTCATTTAAAACATCTCCTTATTTTGATAATGATTTATATTTTCTGGTTGTAAATTTCAGTTTAGTATGATATTCTTTATTTGTAGGCAGTGTTGACGCACTGCCTACAGGCTAACTATTTGCTAGCTTTTGTTGCTGCCGCTGGTTTTACGCCAGCGGTTTTTCCTTTTTCCAAAATGTTAACGCCAACCCAGGGCGCCGGTGTTTTTGGAATCTCAAAAGGGTTTATAATGCTTTTCATGTTCCCCACCTCCTTTCTTTAGTTATATTTTAATACAAAACGGTTAAAAAGTCAATGGTTTTTAATAAAAATAGGTTAAGATTTACTTAAAATGTTGACAAAAAAAGCTGAAACGATTAAAATAAAAGAAAGGCGGTGAGATCATGAGCGTAACTGATAAATTAAGAGCACTAATGGAATTATCAGGAGTAAAGGGGGTAGATTTGTCTGAAGCGCTGGGGGTCTCTTACAATTCTGCATCTAATCGCATGTATAAAGGTGTTAAGCGGATTGATGACTTGATAAAGATATGTGATAAATGCGAGGCTAAGATATCAATCACAGCCAAAGACGGTACAGTTATACGGCTAACCATAGACGACATAGAGAAGACAAAAAGTAAATAGTTAAACAGTAAAGGGCACTTGCTCAATGCAAGCGCCCTTTCTATATTCAAGCAGAAGCTTATAGGCTTCTGCTTTTTTCTTTTCGTAGACAATTTCGAGACTTTTGGGGGGTACCGCTTACTGTCTGCTCGGTATATGGTTATATATATATAGCTGTACCAGGTGCAGACACACGCAGGGCAGAGCACCAGTAGCCGACAATGTGCCGCACGAATGGGCAAAGGTACTTCCCAGAGGGGGTGCGGCCCGAAGGTCGGGGAGCGCGCGGCGTCTGTCTCTAAAAAAATAAAAATTTTTACTTCGGAACTTCGGAATTGATATGGATAAGAAAAATGAAAAATCAGAAAAAAACTTAACATCTAATGGCCCGAAAAAAAGCACCTCAAAAAAGGTGCAAAAAAAGGGGCAAAATTCCGAAGTAAGGGACCCCCCTAAACTTCGGAATTCGGGAAGCGAAAAAACGGTCAGATTACGACGTGTTATTCCGCAGTATTTACAAATATCTACCGATGATCGGCTTTTCCTTCGTAGCAGCCAGGTCTGTAAGCTGTTCGACATTAGCGACAGGACGCTTTCAACGTGGACTGCCCGCGGTGCTCCGCAATACAAACGTGGCTGGTGGGACTTGGCGGCACTTATTGATTGGCGAATCAAAGAGGCGGGGCTGGGAGAAGAAGACGGTGGTACTACAAACGAAGCAAAAAGGCTTAACGCAGATGCCCGGCTGAAAGAGGTAAAGGCTGACATTGAGGAAATGCGACTTGAAAGGATGCTGGAAAGGTTTATTCCGGTAGAACTTGTGGAAGAAGAACTTTCAAGCTGTTTTGCAAATGCCAGGTCGGCCATGCTCCGCATAGGAGAAAAGGTTTTTACGGAGCTGTATTCACAATATCCGGAAATAACGAACGATGTCAGGAGAATCATAAATTATGAGATCGAAAACGCACTCCAAAGGCTTGCAGAGTTTAAGCTGGATAAGTGAGCTGCAGATCAAAAAATGGCAGAGCGCGTTAAAAGAAATCAGCAAAAGGGCCTTTGAACAGTTCAGACCGCCTGAAAGAATGACAGTATCCGAATGGGCAGACCGAAATAGGGTCCTGCCGGTTGGATCTACATCAAGACCAGGTTTATGGTCCACAGATTTTGTACCGTATATGCGTGCCATAATGGACTCATTTGCAGATGAAAGCATTGAGGAAATTGCTTTTATCAAGGCATCTCAGACCAGCGGAACAGAAAGTGCGCTGAATATGCTGGGATATACCATAGATCAAAAGCCGCATCGTCTTCTATACGTAATGCCGGACGAAGACACCTATAGAGAGTTTTCAGAAGAACGCCTGCAGGTAATGCTTACTTCCTGTGACTGCTTCAAAGGCAAGTTTGATGAAAATGCAAGCCGTGATGGCTTCTTAAAATTCCGTGGCGGTTTTTGTAAGCTGACAACGGCCAATTCTCCTAGTAAACTGGCGAGTTTATCTATACCGTATATCATCATGGACGAGATAGATAAATATCCGCGCTGGTCTGGACGGGAAGCAAACCCTATAAAATTGGCCAGAGAGCGTTCTAAAAACTGGCCAGGAATGAATAAGCTGGTGCTTATTTCCACACCGACGCTGAAAGAGGGCAATATTTATAAAGCCTACATGGAATCCGATATCAGATTCAGGTATCACGTACCGTGTCCGCATTGTGGGCATATGCAGCCGTTTTTATGGGAAAATGTGAAATTTGACAGCAAAGAACCCGCAACGGTAGTCGAATATGCTACTCATTACGAATGCTGCGAATGTCATGGTGTTATCAAGGACCATCATAAACCAGAAATGCTCAGGCATGGTAAATGGATTCCGGAAAATGAATGTAAAGGCAGACCGAAAAAGATTGGTTTTGCTATAAATTCTATCTATAGCCCGTGGATCACCTTCGGACAGGTGGCGGCAGAATTCCAGAGATCCAAAGACGACCCTGCTGATTTGATGAACTTTATCAACTCGTGGCTGGGCGAACCGTGGGAAAATCTTTCTGCCAACATGGATATCGGCAGCGTTTTGGAACAGCGTACAGAGATACCAGCTCATGTTGTACCTGCATGGGCCCAACTGTTGACTGCTGGCGTAGACGTACAAAAGGATTATTTTTACTGGACTATTCGCGCATGGGGAGCAAAGCTTACAAGCCAGAATATAGCATACGGTATGGCCCGGACATGGGAAGAGCTGGAAGCCGTTATGGATAAATTCTGGGCGGATGAAGAGGGAGAGCTGCGGTGGCAGGTCAACGCCTATTGCGTCGATTCCGGTTACAGGACGGACGAAGTTTACGAATACTGTAATGCTCGTCACGGCGTAGCGATTCCCTGCAAAGGGTCCAGTACGCCAATGGTAGGTAAATACCGTCCGGCGAATATAGAACCCAAAATAAAAGGCCTCAGGCCGTCGCTTTTGTATATCGTTGATACAGACCAGTACAAAAATATAATCGCATCGAGACTGCATAGACCTATTGGCATAGGTGCATGGATGCTGAATAAGGACACGGAGCTTGTTTACGCGGAGCATTTGACGGCTGAACACAGAGTAGTAACGACTAAAGGCAGCAGACAGATTGAAACGTGGGTCAAAAAAACTTCGGCCAAGCAGAACCACTGGTGGGACTGCGAAGTATATGCTTTTTTGGCGGCAGATCTCAGTCACGTTTCGCTTCTGGAAGAATTGCCAGAAGAATAGGAGGGAAAACATGGCAACGATTAAAGAACAGCTGGAAGCCATTAACGCCGCAATCAATGATATTCTGACGACAGGCCAGCGGATAAAAACACCGACCGCAGAAGTTGAACATGCCAGTCTTGCAGAACTGCGCAGCGAACGTGCAAGGCTTGAAGAAAAGCTGGCTCTGGAAAATGGCGGCGGTGGTAGCGGCGGAATAGTCCGCGGGATTTTTTTAGGATAAGGAAGGATAAAAATGTCAAATAATGCGAGAAATCCTACCATGGGAAATGATTTGAATATTATCGATCGTACGATAGCATTTTTTGCCCCGCAAAAAGCATGGGAGCGAATGCAGTATCGGCGCGCTTTAGGCGGTTACAAGGCGGGAGACCAGAACGCCAGCCGTGCTAACTGGCAGCCGATGATCGGTACCGGCGAGAGTATCAATAAAGTGTCAAGAGACAGGATGAGGGCCAGGGCTAGAGATGCTGAGCGCAACAGCGATATTGCCAACGGTATCCTGCTTGCCTATCAGCGCAATGTAGTTGGTCGTGGCTTTAACCTGCAGGCCAGGACAGAGGATGATACCTTTAACAAAGCCGCTGAAAAACTTTGGCGGCACTGGTCAAAGCCTGAAAACTGCGACTTGACAGGGCAGCAGTCGCTGCGTGAGATGCTGAACATGATCACTCAGCGAACGCAGGTAGATGGCGGGATAGTTATTGTCAAAACGTATGTGCAGGATAAAAAATATCCTTTCAAAGTGCAGATACGGGAAGTTGATGATATTGATGCCATGGGCCGCATGGAAGCGGACAACGGCAATGTTATCTGTAACGGTATCGAGCTTGACCAGTATAACCGTCCGGTAGCGTATTACCTGAAAGAAACTGATCCTAACGGTTTTAGTGACTATAAGGTAACAAGGGTAGAAGCGGACAGGATTATTTATTTCTGGCAGCGGCGGCGTCCTACTGAATACAGGGAGATATCCCGACTGGCGCGGACACTACCAAGGATACGCGACACTGACGATTATCTGGACACAGTGAGTTTTGCTCATAAAATAGCTGCGTCACTGGCGCTGGTAATTACCCAGAAATTCCCTGACGGCATTGCCGGAGGTATTGGTCGAAAGGTACAGGGCTTGCTTGAAAAAATGGGCGAACCTATACCTGAAGACCAGAAAATACAGGGGTTTACCGGCGGCGATATTCTATATCTGCAGCCGGGTCAGGATGCTACCAGTGTCGTACCAACAGGGGCGGCGGCTGAGACCAAGGATTTCACAACTACGCAGCAGCGGCTGGCGGCGGCGGGACAGGGATTGTCACATGAAAGTGCCAGTAGGGATGTGAGTGAGGTCAATTATTCCTCTGCCCGGCAAAATCTGTTAGAAGACGAAAAAACATATCTTGATATGCAGATGTCTTTGATTGAGCATGTACTAAGTAAGCTTTATGAAGAAGTCGTCAAAGCAGGTTATCAAACAGGTATGATCGACGCCCAAAAGTATCCTGATTTTTGGGAAAGGCTGGAAGAATATTTGGAACATGAGTTTATTCCGCAGGGTATGCCGTGGATTGACCCTCTGAAAGAGGCCAACGCCAAAAAGATCGGCATTGAATCAAAAACGCTCACCCGCAAAGCCCTTGCGGCCAGCGAGGGCAAGGATTGGAAGGAAGAGCTGGAACAGCTGGCAGCTGAGCAGAAAATGATGGAAGAACTCGGATTAATTGCGAAGGGAGAGGATAAAAATGCCAAGTCAAAGCAAGACACTGACCCGGCAGCAGGCGGCCAAAGCCCCAAGGATGAGGGCAGCGTCGCTGACTAATTTTAACGCTTCAGAGCGTACAGCGCGGCTGTCATTTGCGTCAGAAACACCGGTACGCGATTACTGGTATGGTAAGGAGATTCTGCGGGTCAGTGATAGCAGTATGAACACGGAGCGTTTCATTGCAGGTGTGATGCCGATACTGTTTAATCACGACAGAGATAAGGTTATTGCAAGGGTGGATAACATCTGGACCGAATGCAGCAAGGCGTATGCCGATATTACTTTTGACGATGATGAGCTTTCTGAGCGTATTCTGAAAAAAGTGGAAAGCGGCAGCCTGCGCGGTGTATCGGTAATGTACAACATCCAAAATTACAGTATTATCGAACGTGATGAAACCAGTGCGGACGGTATCGAGGGACCAGCGCTGATAGCTGACAAGTGGGAAGTTTTAGAAATCAGTATAGTTTCAGTACCGGCAGATGCGGCTGTAGGAGTTGGCCGCAGCAGATTGTACAGTCCTGACGTCTTCCGTGATATGGGAGACGGAGCAGGGGCGGAAGAAGCCGAGGAAACTGAGGTAGAGAAACCAAATCCTGACGGCGGCGAACGGTCCGCTGAGCTCCAAGAAGAAAAAAATAATTACGAAGGTGAGGAAAAGGAAATGACACCAGAAGAAAGAGCAGCACTCGCGGCGGAGGCCCGCACTGCAGAAAACCAGCGGCAAAGTAATATCCGCGCATTGTGCCGTGAATTGAAAATCGAAGAAAAGGATATGGAGGCAATGCTCAAAGATGAGGACTGCACCATGGAAAAGGCAAATGAACGGGCTTTGGCAATTTTGAAAGAGCGGATGAAACCTACCGCTCCGCCTAAAGTAACAGTTACTCAGGATGAAGCCGATAAAAAACGCACAGCTATCGTTGACGGTTTGTTCCTGCGCCATGGCGGCATCTTGGAGAAGCCGGCAGACGGCGCTGATGAGTTCCGCAACTGCCGCTTTGCTGATGTGGCAAGAATGACGTTGCAGGATGCTGGCGAAACCGGCATCGGTCGCATGACTGATCGTGAACTGTTTGCTAGAGCGCTGACTACTACCAGCGCATTGTCTGCTATTGCTGATAATCTGGCGCATAAGAGCCTGTCCAGCGGTTACAACGAGGTTGCGACGACCTATGGAGCATGGACCCAGACCGGCAGCAATACTGATTTTAAAATTGCCAAGCGTTACCGCATTTATGACGCTATGGCACCGGTTAAAATTCCTGAGGGCGGCGAATTCAGTTACAGTGAATTGCTGGATGAATCCGTAGGCGTACAGTTGGCGACCTATGGTGACGCTACTAATTTTACCCGCGAAATGATGATCAATGACGATCTTGATGTCTTGGTAAAAATCCCGAAGCTGCTGAGAACATCTATGGAACGTTATAAAAATCATTTGGCCTATAAAGCGCTTATCGATGCCAATAATTACAGCTCTGCTAAGGGCAATCTTGGTACAGCGGCGGCACTGTCGGTCAAGTCTTTGGGTGAAGCCAAAAAGCTGATGCGTAAGCAGAAGCTGGGCAATAATACCGTACTGAATATTGTGCCTAAGTATCTGATCATTCCGGCAGCATTGGAAACGGTGGCTGAACAGCTGCTGACGTCTACAGCAGATCCGGAAGGCAAAAACAGCGGCGTAAGCAATCCAGCAAACAGAACCCGCAGTAATCTTGAACTGATCGTTGACGCCACGCTGGATGAATTGAGCGGTGAAACTGCTTATTATCTGGTAGCTACCAAAGGGATGGTAGATACGATCGAGGTTTGTTATTTGAATGGTAATGCAGCGCCAATCATTGAAACTGGTACTGACTTTAATAATCTGGGCATTAATTTTAGAATGTACCATGATTTTGCAATCAACGTACTGGATACACGCGGCCTGGTTAAAAACGCCGGCAAATAAGGGAGGGAAAAGAAATGTTTAAACGTAAAGGTGAAAATCTTGATTATACATGCACTGCTGACGTGGAACGTGGCGAAGTTGTTGTTATTAACGACGCGCTGGGTGTAGCGGCCAGCACAGCCAAAAAGAATGATGTGATCGCTGTTTATATGGCAGGAGTTTTTCTGCTGCCCAAGGATAGTTCTACAGAATTACAGCAAGGGAAAAAAGTATATTGGGATCCGGCTGCGAAGAAGGTAACTGTGGATGCTAATGACGGCGCAGAATCCAATCCGACCGCTTATCTTGAAGCCGGCATTGTGTGGGAAACGGCACTGGCCAGCGCAGATAAAGTGCAGGTCAAAATCGGTTAAAAGGAAAAGGCGGCTTAGTCCGCCTTTTTCACAAGGTGAATTATGAGCAGTATCGCAGATGTTATAAAAAAAGCTGTCTTTGGCAGCGTTCTGTCAGAAACAGTATCTTACCAGGATCGGGAAATCAAAGCGATTGTCAGTATCGGAACGCCGGTCGTGCGCAAAAATTTCTTTCGTGGGATTACCGTCAATGATGTAGTCAGTGACGAGGCTTCTTTTACTTTGTTGGAAGAAGATGCACAGGAGATTAAAACTGGCGATCAGATTATCCATAAAGGTGTGACATGGTATGTCAATAAACAGATAGCGCAGGACACTATCGGCAAGACAGTTACCTTCGGAGCTTCGAAAAATACCAAAGGTTTTGCGAGGGGGTTTGAAAAATAATGTATTTCAAAATCGATCTCGAAGATGGTATCAGCCCTGTTGTGCAGCGTTGGCTAAAGAATAACCCGCGTTTCATAAGCTCTGTACTGAAAAGTACCGGTTATATGGTGCAGAACGAGTTGAAAGAAGCGGTGCGCGGCAAATTTACAGGGCAAAGTTGGCCGCAGCGTTGGACGCTGCAAGACAGGCGAAAATTATCGAGGACTGCGCCTGGCGTATGGTATGGACGTTTGAAAAATGCTTTAGGCTATGCCTATAATTCGGCAGATAGTAGCGTCAATGTTGGCTGGACCAGCAGGACAGCGGCGTTTGAAGGCAACGTGCAGGAGGAAGGCGTAACTAAACAGGTAACGCCGGGTTTACGCTGGTTATTTCATAAGCGAGGCATCCATCTGCGGGCAACGACGACAAAGCTGGTGACACCAGAGCGACCGTTTATTGAACCGAAATACATGGATATCCGAGATAAAATACCTGCTTATATCACGCAAAGGGTACAGGAATACATGGATAACGGCGGGTTTGTTAAAAATGTAGGAAAGGGCCGTAAATATACGGTTTACAGTGGCTTAAATGCAGCAGCAGATTAACATGGTGGAAATGAGCCGTAAACTGGCGGTACATTTAAAATCATCGGCAGAACTTGAAGCTTACTGCCAACAGGAATTTGGCAAAAGCATAACGACGGTGGTTGAATATCGTAATGTCAATGAGATACCGGACTTGGAGACAGCTCCTTATATTATGTTTTATAACGCTGGCAAGACAGAAGGACTGACTAAGAAGGTCCATTATCAGGTCGATATCGCTATCGGCGTTCCCGGCAGCGTCAGTGATTCGTATCTGGAAACAGAAGAAGGCGTTTTAGTTTTAAAAAGCTATAAAAATGTTTCTGATATCATGCAAATCATTCAAAGCGAGCTGAACGCCTACCAGAACAAGAAAATACCACCTGAGGTATTTTCCGCAATTTTTACCGGCGAAGCTGATCAGGCAGGCTTACTTTGGACAGGTATGATCCATTGCGAGTGGGAATTTCAGCAAATATTAGGACCGCTGGGCATGATCGATTTTTAATCTACATGCTAAAAACAACGGTTAAAATACGGTAAAATGCGGTAAGATACCGCTAAATTTAGCACAAAGAATAAAGGATGTGAGAGTAATGGCAATAGGAGAACAACAGCAGGGCGTATATACCCAAAGTTTAATGGCGTTTGAGGACGCTTTTGGTAAAGATCCGGCAGATTTGAGCAGCAGGGCTATTTTGCTGCCGTTCAATTCTAACGCGCTAACGGCCAGTCAAAACAGTACCGCTCCGGGAACGATTACGGGCAGACGTGATCCGGTAGAGCCTATTTACGGCAATATCGATGTTGCAGGACAGGTCGTTGTACCTGTGGATGCTACGTCTTTCGGCTGGTGGCTGACAGCGGCGTTTGGTGAACCAACAACGGAAGATGGGACTGTTGAAGGAACTTATAAGCACGTTTTTAAACCGTCGAAGCGGCAGCCTTCTTTGATTATGGAAAAAGCCTTTCCTGATATCGGCGTCTATACTAAATACAATGGCTGTAAGGTAAGCACACTGGAAATAACGACCGGCGGAGACGGCGAACTGGTGGCTAATATCGATATGATGGGCGCCAATGAAACGATCAATAAAGCGACGATCAGTACGACGCCTAAAACTCCGGTCATGGATAGATTCAATAATTTTATGGCGTCTTTTAAGCTTAATGATGAATTGGCGGCAGTATGTACGGAAGTATCTATGAATATGAATTTCAATCTAGACGGAGATACTTATGCTATTGGCGGCAAAGGATTCCGAACGGCATTGAATGAAGGCATATTGGAGCTGAGCGGCAGTATGACGGCATTTTTTACCGACAGCAAATTCATTGAATATGCAGAAGACAGTACAACAATCAGCGCTGAGCTGATTTTTGAAACAGGCGACTTTAAATTGTCATTCCTGTATCCGGAAATGAAGCTGGCGCGTAACACACCGCCTATTGACGGACCTACAGGTATTAGTCAGCAGCTGGATTACAATGCTTTTTATAAGAGCAATGCCCAAAACAGCAGTGTAATAGTTACGCTTATCAATAAAACAGCATCGTACACGAAGGGAGCTTAATCATAATGGCTATTAAAAAAATGATTGAATGCAGATGTATGACATGGGAAGAGAACGTCATGCATGATGATCTCGTAGAAGAATTACTGGACAAAGAACCCCAAATATCAGGAAGAAAAATTTTGCAAAAAATGGCGCCATGGGTACTGGAGACAGTTTACAAAGTCAAAGTCAGCGACTTTACCCCGGGCGAGATCGTTGAGATCTATACACGCACCAAAGAGCTGACAGCCCATGTACGTACAGAAGAAATAAAAAACTTGAAGCCCTTGTCGTCTGGCAGCGCGAACGGGCCGGATACTGCAGAGACTGCCGAAAAATCCAAAAAGTAAAGAGAACTCTTGATTGTAATACCTGCGCTTACCGCGCACCGGAGCTGATGGAAGGTAATCGTGAAGCGTATGCGGCGTGGTATGCGATCCGTAACTGCAGACGTTATGCAGTCGGTATGACCGGAGCTATTCTGCTGGGTATCAGCTGGCAGGATGCAGATTACATTTTGCAAAAGTACGGTTTTCGCGTATCGGCGTTGATGATGAAGAAGCTGCAAAAACTGGAAGATTTAGAGATAGAAAACAGCCTGAGGAAGGAAGGTAAGTGAAGTGGCAAAGAATGTAGCGGAAACCAGAGTAAAAATATCTCTGACGGACGGCATGAGCGCTGGGCTATTAACGGCACAGAAAAACTTAACCGGACTGAATCGGGCTGCTTCGTCTACATCAAGTATTTTTAAAGGCGTGACGATGCAGGCGGCAGGACTGACTGCGGCTTTGACCGGACTGTATGGAGTTTCCGAAGCGGTAGGGAACCTGATCAAGGCTCCGTATGAATTCGCCAAAAACATGGAAACCAATCAGATCGGCATCAGCGGTATTCTGCAGTCGATGACAAAACTGGACGGCAAAACGCTGGAATGGAATACGGCTATGCGGATATCCGGCGGCATTTTACATGACCTGAACGATGCGGCCCTGCGAACGGCAGCAACCAGCGAAGATTTGATTGAGGCATTCAGGGCGCTTTTAGGGCCCGGTCTTGCTGCAGGCATGAACATTGAACAGCTGAAAGAATTTACGACTATCGGTACCAATGCAGTAAAGTCTATGGGCTTGCCCAGAAATCAGATAGTGCAGGAACTGCGTGACCTGGTACAGGGTGGGATTCGTCCGCAGTCGAGTACACTGGCAACATCTTTGGGTTTGACTGACGCCGATATCAAGGCTGCAAAAGAAAGCAGCGAAGGCCTGTATGCGTTTTTGATGAAGCGCATGGAAGGATTTAAAGCAGCAGCACTGGCTACACCGAAAACCATGGCTGGATTGCTGGATCAGATTAAGGAAGGATATACCCGTACTGCGGCAGACGGAACGGCCGAAATCTACAGTTATTACAAAGAGCTTCTGGGGAAGGTAGCTAATCTGTTTTTGGATCAGGAAACTTTTAAACTGGACGAGGACCTGATTAAAAATGTAAGTGCTTTTAGTACCCATGTTGTAAATGCTGCCAGAGGTTTGGAAAATGTGGCCAGCGCAGGCTGGACTGTTATAGGGCCGGCCCTTGAAACAGCAGGGACGGCGGCCGGAGTTTTGGCAGATAATACCGAGCTAATCGTCAAAGGATTTGCAGCGTGGAAGTTGGGGGGTATAGTTTTTGATCTTGGCAATGTCGTAACCCAAACAAATAATGCGTATCAGGCGCAGACTTTGCTTGGTACTGCGGTGCAAAAGGTCAGCGGCTATTGGAACACCAACAAAATAGCGGCGCAGGGAGCATACCAGCAGGAGATACAGGCGGCAGAGAATGCGGCGGCGGTGATCAACCAGACTGAGCGTCAAAAACAGGCGGCAAAAAGGCAAACAAAAGTTGTTGAAGAGGCTTTTAGCAAAGCCATAAGAAATAATAATTCTGTTCTTGCCATTGAGCTAAAAATGGCAGCGCAGCATTATCAAAACTTGGGATTATCGGCCGAAAAAGCCGGGCAAATGCAGTTACAGGCGGCAAAAGTGGCTGCGAAAGGGCAGTTGGATCTGGCGAAACAGATCCTTGATACTCAGGAAAAACATATTCTGGCCGCTAATGCGGCGCTGGACCATGGCAAGAAACTGCAGGGATTACAAAATAAAGCCATGCTTTTTGGGGGAACACTTACAGGACTTGGTGTTACTGTACAAATGCTGTCAGATGACACGGAAAGTTTTTCGTATAAACTGGCGGGAACAGCAGTCAACGCAGGAATTACTATAGGAGCAATAGGAACGCTTATAGGATGGCTGGGAAAATTGGCACTTGCCTACAAGGAAGTAGCCACAATGGGTGCTGCGGCTGGATTACTTTCTACTGTCGGTATTGTCGGTGCTGGTGCTGTTGGGATAGGTGCGGCAATTGGTGCAGGAACTGTGGGGATTTATGCAGCAAAAGAAGGACTAAGCTTTGAAGACCTTGTTGACAGATGGACTGCGACACCACAATCCAGAGAAGAAGAACGGCTGGAAAAAAAGAAGAAATTTAGGGCGGAACAAGATGAAATTGCGGCACGCCAAAAAGAAATTGACGATGCTAGAAAAGCCGCGGAAGAAGCTTCGCGGTTGGCTTTGAACAGTTTTGGCGGCAGTGATGATAAAGGCAAAAAAGCTAAGGGCGGTAAGTCAGAAGCAGAGAAACAGGCTGAAAAGGCATTAAAAGAGCTGACGAAATGGCAGGGCAAGGTAAATGAGCTTGCCGAGGATCTGCAAACTAAAATAACTGAACAGACTGGTTCCAAACTCGATATAGCCACAGCTTCGCTGACGGCAGAACTGGAAAAAATGAATTCTACCATCGAAAATGCGAAGGTGGCGGGTGTTGATAATGAGGCGTTAAAAAGTGTTCAGGCCCAGATAGATTTATACAAAAAATTAAAAGAAGAGCAAAACAATCGTGACTGGATAACCGAACAGCATAAACTGCGGATGGATAACCTGCAGGCAGAGGAAGATGCACAGAGCCGGCATATCAGCGTAATCAACGAAATGCGAGTCCGGGAGCTTGAACTCTACAAGGAGAAGCTGCAGAAAGAACTTGAAGCAACTAATCTGACTGAGCAGGAAAAGCTACGGCTGCGGCAGGAATTTGCAGCTGCCAATCAGGCACTGCAGGATGCGCAGGCGACCGACCTGAAAGCGTCTTGGGACAATGCCATGGAATACATCAAAAATAAGCAGTTCAATCAGTTTGAGACTATCAAAGGCGGCTTTGATGACATACTAAGTACGATGACTAATTTTGGGCAGAATATGATCACGGAGCAAAAGTCTTTTTCAGAAATGGCAGACAGCCTGTTCAAAGATTTAGCCAACAGCATTATGAACACGATGTCGAAAGTTATCATGCAGGGGCTGGTAATGAACTCTATCATGAGTATGTTCGGTATGGGTAGCGGCATGTTGACTAGTGCTAACGGTATTCGCTATCAGGATTTTGGCGGTACTATAGTGTCCAATACTCCTTCTAGCCTAATACAGTTTAGGGCTAAAGGCGGTTATGCCAGCGGATGGAATATTGTCGGTGAAAAAGGGCCGGAATTGGTCAATTTCAGTTCTCCGGGACGCGTTTATACCGCAGAGCAGACCAGAGCTGCTTTAAGCGGGAATGCGGCAGGTGGAACAACAAAAATTATTGTGCAGCTGGAAAACAAGAGCGGTACGCAATTAAAGGCATCCGAGCAAAATACTACCTTTGATGGAAAGAACTATGTAGTATCGGTACTGCTGGAAGCGGTGACGACAAATTATATGGGAACGCAGAATATTTTAAGGGGCGCATTGGGAACGCCGTAAGGAGCTGAGAACATGGCAAATGTTATTTTCCCGGATATTCCGGCGCCGTCGTATCCAATCAAGGAAGATCCTGAGGACAATTCCATTATGTCAACCTTTGAAGATGGAACGACGCAGGCGCGGCGGCGATTCACTAAAAGCCGTATGACATTTGGCTTGACGTGGAATTCATTATATACGGATGAATATCAGAAGTTGAAAGACTTTGTGCAGAAAAAGGTTTATTTTGCAGCGGTAGCTTTTGAATGGACAAATCCTCATACAGGTATAACCTATACGGTGCGCTGCACAAAATTCAGCGGTAATCTGAAATATACAGACTATTACAGTGTTGAGATGACGCTGCAGGAGGTATGAAGTGTTACAGATATCAGCAGTCATAAAAGAATTGAAAAATAAGTTATCAAGTGACAGCTGTTGGATTTTGTTACTGGAGCTTGATACCAAAATAGAGGGGCTGGAACCGATCAGAGTGGCCCGCAATAATGAGGATATTGCTTATCGTGGCAACACCTATATTGCTTTCCCGCTGGAACCGCCGACGATATCGGAAGATGCTACCGGAAGCATACCATCTTTTGAGTTGTCGATCGATAATACTTCCAGGGCGGCTACGTGGTACATGGAGGAGGGCGAAGGGGCTATCGGCGGTATCGTGAAGCTGATGGTAATCAATACTTCTGCTATAGATGAAGATCCGGTACTGGAAGAGGAATTCAAGGTACAGAAAGCAGTAGTCAACGATAAGTTTATTACGCTGACGTTATCTGTTGATTACTACATCAATTCCAGGCGTCCGGTAGGGCGCTTTATGAAGAATAACTGCAATTTTAAATATAAAGGATTGCGCTGCGCAGCGACATCTGATCTGCCGGAATGTGATCATACGTTAACCGCCTGCCGTGAGCGTAAGAATAGCGCCAGATTTGGCGGGTATCCTGGTATAGACCAGAAAGGGGTATACGTATGATAGAGTATGCAGACTTGATCGGCGCACCATTTAAATCACATGGTCGCGACATTAAAACAGGCGTTGACTGTTATGGACTGGTGCAGGAAGTTTTCAGGCGTGAAGGAATAGAACTGCCGGAATTTGACGCAGATTATAACGACTGCAAAAAAATAAACGCTATCGTTCGCGGGGAAGAGGAGCGGGCGAGCATATGGCGTCGGCTGGAAGTTCCCAAAGTACCCTGCATCGTGACTATATCTTTTGGCGTAGCCAGAAGCGTTATCAACCATACCGGCGTTTATATCGGTGGCAATAAGTTTATCCATATCAGGGAGAATATCGGTGTTTGTGTAGACGATATAAATAGTCCGGCGTGGCGCAAAATAATCCACGGCTATTATGAGTACATCGGGAAGGAGTGAAAGCGGTATGAATGACAAGATCAGAGTAGTCATTGTCCGCAATCCGTTCCAGCCTGATGAGAACAGGGAAGTACATCTGCTGGCACCTGATGAACATAAAACACTGCAGGACTGTATAAGTGCTTATGAGGCGATCTATGCCGGCAGTGACGGCTTTAGAGTAACTGTCAACAGTTATGTTGTCGAAGACTTTAGCAGCGCAGCCAAAGCGGGTGATTTTATAGTGATGTCACCTGTAGTTGGCAAAGGCGGCAAAAGTGTTTTGGGTTTGATCGCTGCCGTGGCGCTGTCAGTAGTATCTTTTGGCGTTGGTGGTTTGGCGGCAGGCGGATCATTTTGGGGAGGCCTTGCAGCAGCTTCTGGATGGGCCGCGGTAGGTGGTTATCTTGCGGCAGCAGCGGTTATGTTTCTGGGCGGCAGTCTGGTATCAAAAATGTTTGCCGGTAAAGTGGATGTAGGAAAATATAATACCGAAGGCAGTGAGGCGACTTATAGCTGGAACGGTATCCAGACTATGGAAGGGCAGAACAATCCAGAGCAGCTTACATATGGCAAGGTCAAAAGCGGTGGACAGAGCATAGCGAAATTTGTGGATAACGATAATAACGATCAGTATTTGAACTGGCTGATCGCTGCCGGAAGCGGGCCGCTGGAAATAACAGAAATCAAATTGAATGATAATGATATTGGCAATTATGAAGGCGTGAAACTGGATATACGACCGGGAATCAATGATCAGGCGATCATCGACAATTTCAACGATATCAGGTCTACAAAAAGTCTTGGCTATGAACTTGAAGGTGAGTGGCGGCAAGATGTTGTTACCGGAAGCGCTACACAGGGAATAATTATTGATATCGAATTCAGCCAGGGACTATATCATGCTGATGACGACGGTAACCTGGTTAATGCATGGGTTGATTTGGCGGCTGATTATGCCTTGCGTGGCAGTGGCGAATGGAAGCCTATTGTCAGCGGTTATACTCTTATAACGTCAAATCCTGTCAACGCCGTTCTTATAGACGATTCTGCAGAACTTGGAAACTGGAAGATCAGAGTAAATAGGGTGAAATCAGAAACTACAGATAGTGATGGAGATACTATTAAACAAATTTATTGGCGGATTAGTGTTGGGAAGCCAGATGCAAAAGACGTCTGGATTTTTGCTGGTATTTCTGGTACTTTCGGTTGGTATTCCGACTCATTTTCACCGGGTGAAACAGGCAGTATCAATGTCGGGCCATTTAGGTTTGATAAACAAACAATGCAGGATAAAGGTGATGGCTATAGCACCAATATTGGAGTATCTAAAAATGGACGTGTAACAGCAGCACAATCATCAGCTGTGCGCCGCAGCTTCCGCATCGATAATATCGCTCCCGGAGAATACGACGTGCGTGTAAGAGTTGTAGGCAGGTCTGCATCCACGACCAGTACCCGTGACGGGGTGAAATGCTGGTGGACGATGGTAGAAGGTATTGTCTATGATGACTTCATTTATCCTGACATGGCGCTGATCGGGATTAAAGCACTGGCAACCAGCCAGTTGAATGGTACACCGACTTTAACCTTTATGAAAGAACGTGCTAATGTTTGGGTATGGAATCCATATGCAAAAGCCTATGAAGAAAAACCAGCCAATAACCCGGCGTGGGCCGCTTATGACTTTATTCATCAGGCGTCACAACTAACAAATATTCACACTGGAGAGCTTGAATTTGAAGTGAGAGGCGCCAAAGCAGAGTTGATGATGTATGACAAATTTGCTGAATGGGCAGAGTTCTGCACAGAATACAAATTGGAGATCAACATTGAGATCAATACTACCGGACGTTTATTGAATATGGTAAATGAAAAAATAGCGCCTATTGGGCGCGGGTTGGTATTGTGCTTTGGTACGAAGTTTGGATGTATTTGGAACGGACCAAAACAGCCGACACAGATGTTTGGGATGGGTAATATCATTCAGGGTACTTTTGAAGAAAATTTCATGCAGTTATCGGACAGGGCGAATGCTTTGGAGATAACCTTTACCAATAAACAGAAAAACTATGAACGCGATACGCTGGTAGTTTACGGCAAGAGTTATGACGATCCGGATGCCTATGATAATACTACGCAGGTATCGTTTGACGGTATTACCAGCTATGAGCAGGCCTATCGTGAGGGCAAATTCCAGCTGTGCTGCAATCAATATCTGACACGTACTTACAGATGGAAGACTGACATTGATGCCATAGCTTGTACAGTTGGCGATTTGGTATATATCAGCCATGACGTTACCAAATACGGCACGAGCGGACGCATTATTGCAGTAGAAGGTCCGAATATAACCTGCGGCGCCTTTATGGAGGACTATGATCCGGCAAAGATGTATCGATTTCAGTATCGATCCAGTGAAACTGATAATATTTATAAAATTAACATTTTACAAATCACCGTTAATGCTGATGATACGCGGTTAATCGTCGATTTGCAAAGCGTGGCAGAGCCGCCTGCAGTTGGAGATATTTTTGATATTGCCGAAGAAAGTATCGGTACCGTACCGGTTATTATCCAATCTATCAACAGGGATGGCGATCTGCGGAGACAGCTCGAAGCTATAATCTACAATGAAAATGTCTATAAAGAAAATTATAACATTCCTGAAATGGATTACAGCACGGCAGAGCAGGATGTAGCGGTAAATGTCATCAACCTGCAGGGTAATCAGGTTTTGTACTGCGATCCTATGAAAACGCGGCACAGCAGGATGTTCCTGTCGTGGCGGCTGCCTGATGGTGCAACAGCGACAAAGTTCAGTGTGCAGCTATCTTCTAATGGTGGGACCACATGGACTGTCGCCGGAGATACAATATCGACAAGCTTTGAAACAGAAACAACGCCGGGACTGGATTATCTGGTAAAGGTAGTTACGGTGTTGGGATTGTCGACTTCTACAGGCACAGTGATCTCTATTCCAGCGGCTACTGTTGATTTGCTACCGCCTAATGTTTTGCTGATTGACCATGATCAACTCAATGACGGTACCCGGCGGTTTTGGTGGACTTATAATTATCCAAATCCTAATGATGTCGCAGGATTTAAACTGAAATATATTCAGGGCAGCTATCCGACATGGGAGAAAGCGACAGATCTGCATACGGGACTTGTAACGCTGCAACCATTTGAAACAAAGGCTTTGTGTCAGGGTGTGCATACGGTAATGATCAAGGCGGTGGATAATGCTGGGCAGGAGAGTTATATGCCCACTTACGCCATATTGAACCTTGGCGATCTGCTGGAAGAGAATGTGCTTTATAAAGTAGATATCACGGCTGATAACTGGTCGCATACAGTGCATAACGGCGTGGTCCGGACAGATGGACAACTGCACGCCCAGCAGAATGTTTATTATTGGCAAAACTCAAACGTGCAGGCGTGGACAGCACCGACACTGGCGGCATGGCAGGAACGTTATAGCTCTTTTAACTTTATTTATCAGGCAATAGCACCTGCCAGCGGACAGTTTTGGCTGCAGTATGAAATTGATGGGCCAGCAGCCATTGAACATAGAAAAGTTGGTGATAAACCTGTGTGGAGCATACCGGAAGCGTCGGCTTGGGAAAAACCTCAATATCCTGCGTGGTTGGATGATACTACGATCTATAAACCTTATACCGGTAAAGTTTTGGTAAGAGCAGGAGACACAATTCAAGTAAGGGCTTCGGCGCAGGAGAACGTTGCCGAAGAAACAGTAATAAAAACTATGGATATGTTTATTGATGTTCCGGACAGAGAGGAGCATTTTGAAAACCTTAATGTACCCGAGGACGGCGTGACGCTGGATATCAAAACACCGCATTACTATACAACGGCAGTAAGGATTGATGCCGTACAGGACAGCACCGTCGGTGCTGTAATAATAAGAACGGCTATTATCAGCCGCAATCCGTGCAGAATAAAACTGCTGGATATAAATAATAACCCTGTCGCAGGCGTGGTTGATGTAACATGGCAGGGATTTGAAAAGGAGCTGATTTAAAGTGGAAGTACCAAAGTTTATAAAAGGCGTTGCAAAATACTTTACTTACGCCAGTGATAGTGGCGAAACAACGCCGACGACGCAGGCTGACCTGCAGGAATTGATGAAAAACAATAATACCATCTTAGAATGTCTGGTTGATGGTCTTTGGCAGGCTGAAAAAGAAATGAAACTGAACCAGATAATCAGATCACCGAACATGCCTGCAAACACTGTTGCAAAAGTGACGTCGGTTGGTGTTACGGGAACGACTGAACCGGAATGGCCTGAAACGGTTGAGGCAACTGTGAGTGATGGCAGCGTTACGTTTAAGATGGTTGAAAACATTACGAATACTTTTAGATCAAACATTATAGTATCAAACGGCACAGCGGCAGGTAGTAGCGGTAGTGTAAGTTTTGGTGTTTCTCCAGCAGGTGAGACAGTACAAGCGAGAATTGGTACAAACAATTTAGGTGGATTATTTTATAATACAAGCACAAATCAACCTCATGTATTTAGAATTGGAACTAACAACGATGTGCTTAGCATACGTGATGCCACCTCAAAGATGGCTTTAATAAGTAATAATAAAGCTTTCGCAACGGTAACTCATGAAGGCGTTGCGAAGTGGCTAGGTAATGCAAATACCGCTACGAAGTTAGAAACCGCTCGCACAATAAACGGTGTGGCTTTCGACGGAACGAAAGATATAATTGTAGGCTCCAATCCAGTGGGAACAATAATCGCCGTGGCATATACAGGGGTGCCGGAAGGATATATGCACTGCAATGGTGCAGCGGTTAGCCGTACTACTTACGCTAATTTATTTAGTAAAATCGGTACAACTTATGGTGCTGGCGATGGTAGTACTACATTTAATTTGCCTAATACTGTAGCTAGATTCCTAGAGGGCGGCATAGGTGCCGGAACTTACTACGAAGCTGGGCTGCCTAATATTACTGGTAATATTTCAGCATTTAAATCTAGTATTAGTGGTGCGTTTGTAGGAAGTAACAATACTAACAGATACGATGGTTGGAATGATAACGAAGATGAATATGCAGTATCTACCAGTTTTGATGCTTCTCGTAGCAGCACCATTTACGGTGCAAGTACTACTGTGCAACCGCCTGCTATGACTGTAATTTACTGCATTAAATATTAAGGGGAGAATAAAGATGAAATTATATTATTATGACGAGAACGGATATTATAGTGCAATGTCAGAAGCGTTTTTAGACCCGCTTGAAACAGAACTGCAAGGGAAAGAAGTGTGGCTTATACCACCGCACGCAACAACTATTGAGCCACCATCAAGCGCAGATGGACACATTATAAAATTTAATGGGAAGACATGGGAACTGGAAAAAATGCCTGATCCGGAGCCGGAACCAGAACTTACGTTAGAAGAATTAAAAGCCCAAAAGCTTAAACTTGTTGATGCATGGACAGCAGATAAAATTACTGGCGGTTTTACTTCTCGATGCACCGGTAGCCCTGTGAGGTATGATAGCGACAGAGATACACAAAACACAGTTTCTAGCGATCTCAACACAATCTATCTTTCGCCTGAAAAGTTTAACGAAAATTTCCCCAATGGATACCCAATGAGAGGATATCCAGAAAATGCAAATATTAAGCAGGTATATTTTTTAACAAAAGAACAGTTATTGCAGTGGAATGTTGATCTAGGTCTTCACAGAGGCACTTGTAAACAGAATGGTTGGATAAAACAGGCTGAAGTAAATGCAGCCCAGAGTAAAGAAGAACTGGACGCTATTATATTAGATTAGGCGGTGCATTGATATGGCAGAAGGAGATACTAGAAGAATTTTTGAACGGTTAGATCAAATGGGACAGGAGCTAACTAGGCTCGTTGTCTTGGGTGAGGCGAAAAATAGACAATGTGATCAGCAAGAAAAAAAAATTGCCGATCACGAGGAGCGTATAACAAACTTAGAATGTCAAAGCGGCTGCATCCGCGGAAACGTAAGTTTACTGGCTTGGTTGGCGACATTAGCGGTAGCTGTTTATGGTGTGGTTATAAAGTGAGTGATAAAAATGTTTAATAAAATAAAAAAGTGGATAGAAACAGGACTGAATAAACTGCCTAAACTAAAAAGAACTACCGGTAATTTATGGCTGACTTATACGGCAATAGGTCTGCTACTGGGGACGATATTGATGTATATCGGCACTTGGGTATATTTTACGTTTTGGCTGTATAAGGCTGGGCTGGCAGAGTTGAGAGAGATTATTGTGCTCATGGCTGGCGCACCATTTATAACAGTACTATGCCTGTTGAGGAAGGGGACAGTAGATAAAGACGGCAATGGCATAGCTGACGAAGATGAAAAACAACCCGAAAGAAGGCCGCGTAATGACTTTAACGACAGATGAAGCAATACAGGTATTGGAAGCTATACGCAACTGTTTAGATCCTCGCCGGGTGAGATATGGCGCTGACTGGCGAAAAGATAAAGCGTTATGTATGGCTATAGAAAAATTGAAAGAAGATGATCAGAATGGATAACCCATTATATGTAAGTAAGCATTGGAGCGTGACAGAGTGGGATTGCTGGCGACGTAGCAGGAATGAGTATGCATGGGACGAAAATGGTCGACTATGTACAAATGATGAAAAGACTGCTAACTTATTTCGTATTTTTGATATGCTGAGAGATTGGAACCCTAATTGGGTTATCAACACTACCAGTTACCATGAAGAGTATGGCACCAACTTTAAATCAGGCTTCAGAACAGTAGCTGATGGAGTAAATGCTGCTTGTGGCGGTGAAGTAGGCAGTTACCATACTCGTGGCTGTGCAGCTGACATCCATATTTCAGGGCAGGACGATACTGATACTGCATTGGCAGACACGGTCATTGCGGCAGCTAAAGCATGGGGAATAGAGGATCAGTTAGGCATCGGATATTATGGAAACTGGATTCATGTTGACACTCGAGGCTATACATCAAGATGGTAAAGGAGTTAGAAGAAAATGAAAAATATTATTGAATGGTTTATTAAAACGACAGAAGACTTAAAGGGATTTGACGCACATTTGCAAGAGGAAATGCAGAAATATGCTAATAAGCAATGTAAAAAATCTTTTCTGGCCGGAACGATCATTGGAGTAGTACTTGGCATTGCGGTAAAAGCGTATATATTCTAATAATTTCCACAGAATTAACTTGTACGCTGTTTTATTGTTAAAATCAGTATTAATATTCGAGCGTATAGAAAACGGCGTACAGGTTAAATATTGAGGTGGTGAAAATGCTAAATGAAGAAAAGCAAATCAAATATAGTAAAAACTTTATTATTGTCTGTTTTATTGCTGCTTTTATTGTTATGGCCTTTAACTGGCTTGGCGGCAGAAGCAATAAATCAGGAATCGGTATATATAATAACGGAAACGGAACTGGCGATGTTGGAGCAAAACTCCAACAGGCTATTGGAAATCAGCAAACAATTAACGACGGAATTAGAGACAGCCAGGCAACGGTTGAAAATATCGGAACAAGCATCGACCGAAGCCAAACTGCAGAAAGAACTGCTGCAGAAGCAGTTGATCGAGCAGCAAGCCTTGTTGAAGAATCAGGAAGACTTGCTGCAGCAAACACAGAAATCATTAAAAACATCCGCTCCAGAGGCCCTGCGGGAAATTGGGATGAAGATGGACGTAGAGAAATATATCAGGGGCATTAGTTATGGGGTAAGTAAACGTATTGTTAATAATAAGTATATAGGCCTTCGCGGAGAATATGACTGGAAAGACAATCAATTTGGGATGTGGTTGACTTATCAGTATTAAGGCTGGTGATTTTATGGAACCGTCATGTTTGCGGACCAGGAAGACGCTTGAAGATATACCGACTAAAAATGAATTTTGGGAAGTAATTAATAAAGTAAAGCTGACACCTAGACAAATGGAAATACTTGAATTAAGATTTATTGATGATCTGCTGGTTTATGAAATTGGCGAAAAGATGGGAATATCACGTAAAACTGTAGAAAGGGATTTACGTGATTGCTATAGAAAAATAAAACGAATACTTGAAAAGTAAAAAAACGCTCCTTTTGGAGCGTTTTTATTTGACATCATAGGTTATATCCATTATAATAAATATAGGATATAACCTATAAAGGAAGGCAGTGAAGGAATGCAGGGATTTGAAGTTGTTTTTTATGAGAAGGAGGATGGGAGTTGTCCGGTCGAAGAGTTTTTAAAAGGACTGGATGCACCGATGGAAGCTAAAATGCTTAGAACAATAGAGCTGCTGGAAAATAATGGACATAATTTAAGAGAACCGTACTCCAAAGCCATTGGCGACGGCATATTTGAACTGCGTGCAAAGGTTTCATCTGATATAACTCGTGTTTTATTTTTCTTTGCAAAAGGTCGCCAGATTGTCCTCACTAATGGATTTGTAAAAAAGACTGATAAAACACCGAAATCTGAAATTGATCGTGCGCAAAAATTTCGAGCTGAATATCTTAGTAGAGAGGAGGGATAATATATGGCTAGAAAATTTAGAGATTTTTTAAAAGAAGAATTGAAAAAACCTGAAATAAAAGCAGAATTTGATGCATTAGAGCCCGAATTTACAATTATCCAGGCTCTGATAGACGCAAGGAAAAAATCTGGATTTACTCAAATTGAATTATCAAAAAGAACAGGTATAGCTCAAGCAGATATAAGCAAAATAGAAAAAGGTAATGCAAATCCATCAATTAAAACACTTCAAAGATTAGCTGCTGGAATGGGAATGAAATTTAAAATAGAGTTTATTTAAAAATTATTGATAATATTATTTATTCTTTAAAACAAAAATAAAATAACATTAATTAAAATACACCTGCTAATACAGGTGTATTTTTTTGTCTGAAAAATGTCCGAATTATGAGGTTTTTATCTGCATAAGTTTAGAGATAATACAGGTATGAAACAAAACGGAGGCGATAACAATGTATGTAAATCCTTATGCTCCTGTTAATCCAGCTATGCTGGGAATAACACAACAGCGACTAGCGGCAGGCTTCCAACAGCAGATGCCACAAGGATATCAACAGCAATTTGCTCCTATGCAGCAGATGCAGCCAATGCCGCAGGTTATGAAGGGGCGAATTGTAGCAAGCTTGGATGAAGTAAAAGCCGCTCAGATAGATTTGGATGGTAGTTTTACTTATTTTCATTGTCCGGCGGAAAACTGCATTTATGCAAAAGCCATAGACATCAATGGTATGCCGGTAATACAAACATATAAGCTGTCAAATGATCAGGCCGCAGCTCCAAAGCGTTATGCTGATGCTGAAACTGTAGAAGCACTGCAGCAAAAGGTTACATCACTGGAAAGATATTTGAAAGGAGAGGTTCCAAATGCAAATGAATCCGTTCACAATGATGCAAATATTCAACCAGCTTCGCAGCAATCCAAACCCAATGGAAGCAATGCAGAAAATGCTGGGGAACAATCCCCTGTTTGGGCGCGCAATGGAAATGGCCAAAGGCAAAAGCCCTGATGAATTAAAAGAGACTGTTATGAATATTGCCAAACAACGTGGTATTGATCCACAACAGGCTCAGCAAATGCTTTCTCAATTCGGTATTAAAATCTAAAAGGTGGCCACCGGCAGATTTTAAGCAATAAATCTAAAGGAGATGTTCTATATGACTATGGAAGGTACTGGCGTAATGCCTGTATATGATTTGAATAACCGTACCGCAGCAGCAGACGGCGCAGGTTTTGGCGGCGGCTGGATGTGGGTAGTAATGTTATTCTTCCTGCTTGCCTGGGGCGGCGGTGGATTCGGTGGTTTCGGAGGCGGAGCGAATGGTGCTGTAAATACTTTGACTAATGAATTTCTTTATACCAACCTTAATAATACGTTGGATCGTGGCTTTAATCAGCTTGCTAATCAAAACTTTGGCATCCAGCAGGACCTGTGTCAAGGCTTTAGTGGCGTCCAGGCCGCTATCGCTCAATCAAGTTTTGCTGCACAACAGTGCTGCTGCGAAACTAATCGCAACATTGATGCGGTTCGTTATGAAAATGCTAAAAACACCTGCGATATTACTTCCGCTATTCATGCAGAAGGTGAAGCAACTCGCGCGTTAATGACTGCAAACGTAATGCAGGAATTGCGTGATCAGCTGCAAGCTGCTCAACTGCAACTTGGTAACGTTGCTCAAACTACCAACATTATCAATGCAGTACGCCCGTTCCCGCAACCCGCTTATATCACTTGTAGCCCTTATACGGCTATGAATGGCTATGGATGCAACGGCTGTGGTAACTGCTAATATCCGCTGAATGCGTGACGAAGAAACAGGGGAGCTGTCACGCTTCCCTGTTTTAATTTAAGGAGATGAATTATAAATGGCAACTTGTAATTGCAGAACTGTATTGACTACGGCTGTAGCAGTGAGCGGCAGTAATTTGGTATTAACCATTCCTGCCGGCACTTATGAAAACTGCGTTAGATATTGTATTAGGATAGCGCAGGATATTCCTTCTACTGCTACAAATCTTATGCCGGTAGTTATTAAAATCGGTACTGGTGCGACTTTATATAATGTAAATCGTAAATGCGGGCATCATTTATATGCCAACCAGGTAAGAACGCGACGTAATTATTCTTTATTGGTAGCTGCTGACAGTGCAACATTTGTTTTTGAATACGGCTACATTTGCACCTGTAACTGCGGAACGGTAGCAAGCTTGCCGGCACCTACACCACCTGCTGAAAATGCTGTAGCGGCTTTGGCGGGTAAGAAGGCGGTGGGCAAGGATGCATAAGTACGAAGAATACATGAAAATGATCGACGGCAATGAGGCAAAAGAGAAAGAAGCCGACTATGTGATGGCAGCAGCTTTACACAAACTGAAATCGCATGATGAAGCTGATTTTGAATGCGTTATGGAAAAGCTACATTGTCTGGTATATGGTCCGCACTTTGACGAACACTTGGCTAAAAAGGCAGTCTCTGAAATGAAAAACGTCGATGGTACAAGTGGCGAGCATTGGACATTAGAAGAGACCACCAAAGTAATGGAACAGAACGGGATTAAAGTCAATAAGTATGATTGGTATTATCTGCTTAATATGCTGCACAGTGATTACTCCAAAATTTGGGGTGATGATACAGGGCAGTATGTAAAATTTGCTAAAGCGTATATTGAAGATCCTGATGCTACAGAAGGTAAAGTTTTTTATCTTTGGAGAGCTGGCAAGCATCACAATTAAAAAGCAAAGAATAAAACAAAAACTCCCTGCACATGTGCAGGGAGTTAGTTTTATTATAAGCAACATAAGATTATGTAGGTGTCAAAATGGATGTCAAAAATACTTTTGATGAAAAATAAAAGCTCCCGAAAATTATCGAGAGCCGCATAAACAATGGTGGCCCCGGCAGGATTCGAACCTGCGACCTTTTGATTCGTAGTCAAACGCTCTATCCAACTGAGCTACGGAGTCATTGATGCTGTCTGTATTACTAAGCAACGATATTATTATATATGATTATGAAAAAATGTCAACTGATTTTAAAAAAATATTGTCAGCAGATATCTGTTAGGGACGCAGTCCTTTAAAAGCAACACGCAGTCTTTTTTGCAGACTGTCTTCTGAATTAACGTCGATAAGTTTTAGTTTATCCATCAGGGGTTCGTTTTTATGCTGCTGCAGGATAGTATTTTTGATGACGATTGGCTGGATCAGAATACTCTGCAGGGTCGTATAGATCTCATAGCTGTTCATATCGCTGCACAGGTCGCCATCGCGCTGTGCCTGTTCGATCAGTGTCCGGACAAAAATAAAATGCTGGACTCTATAATTGGTAAAGTAGGCAGCAGCTTTGTGATGATATAAAGCATCAGTCAGAAATTGCGCCGTATTGAAGTTTTCTATAAAATATTTTGTCATACGGTAAAAAATCTGCTGCAGTTGAATGACGGCTTTGGCATTTTTGTCGGGATAATTCTGTAATTTAGACAAATAGTCTTCATAAATTTTTTGGAAAATAACTTTCATATATTCTTCTTTAAAACCAAAGTAGTAAACAAACATACCCTGATTAACATTTGCCAGAGTGCAAATAGCGCGCACAGTCGGGTCGTAATTACCCTGAGCAATTAATTCTATACCAGCTTTAATTAAAGCCTGATCTGTGTTGCGTGATTTTCTGCCTATGATAATCATCTCCCTTAGGTTTCGATATTCACAAATAAATTGTTAAAATTAATAATTATAATCAAAAAAGTGCTAAAACAAACACAATTAATTATATCACTGTATAAATTATTGTGCAAGAAGTGTTTTATATGGAAAACCAATAGGTTCTTTCTGCGGAAACAAATGTTTATAATATATTGCCTTTTAACAGCTTTGCCAGAAAACAGGCAAGTTTTGCTTGACTTTGTTGTAAAGTTTGCA
The DNA here is from genome assembly GCF_958349595.1 of uncultured Phascolarctobacterium sp. Lineage (NCBI taxonomy): Bacteria > Bacillati > Bacillota > Negativicutes > Acidaminococcales > Acidaminococcaceae > Phascolarctobacterium > uncultured Phascolarctobacterium sp. The sequence continues at coordinate 61,682 of NZ_CATWDQ010000009.1, forward strand.
TACAATAAAGTTACTCTTTGGCCGTCCTCAGTAGCGGGCGTTTTTTATTGCCAAAAATCGGGAGGGGTATTCTTATGTCAGTTTCTTTGGCGATATTGATACTTTACATTATTGCCTTGTTTGGTATCAGCTGGTTTGCGAAAAAGCGCAGTGAAGGCAATGCGGAAAATTATGCATTGGCAGGCCGCAGGTTATCGGCACCGCTGATCGCGGTTACTATTATTGGCCTGGCTGTTGGCGGTGCTTCGACGATCGGCGTCTCGGAGCATGCGTTCAGGGTCGGCTTATCTGCCGGCTGGTATACTATTGCCTGGGCAATAGGCGCGATCGTGATGGGTATTTTTATGGCGAAAAAATATCGCGAGCAGAATATTACCACTATTTCTGAACTGATTGAACGTCACCATGGTACGAATGCCGTTATTTTAGGTGTGTTCTGTCAGATCGTTATTCAATTGGTAATTATTTCGCTGCAATATATTGCCGGCGGCAGTATCCTGCACGCTATTATGCCGGAAGTTTTTGATTTCAAAACAGGTATGCTGGTCAGTGCGGTAACTTTTATCAGCATCACCTTTATCGGCGGGATGTGGTCGGCGTCGCTGACCAATGTGCTGAATATAATTTTGATTTATTTTGGCATCGTAGCGGCAACCTTTATCCAGCTTGATAAAGTAGGCGGTATAAGCGAGCTGGCTAAAACCTTGCCGGCGAACGTACCGTGGTTCAGTTTTACTGAAGGTGTAGGCTTAACGACGATCACCAGCTGGATCATTACGCTGGTCACCGTCAATCTGTCGCTGCAGAGTATATTGCAGATTTCGCTGGGGGCAAAAGACGCCGCAACTGCCAGAAGAGGCTTTGTCTGGGGCGGTATCATCATGCTGCCGGTAGGTGTGTTGGCGGCGCTGCTGGGTATTTGTGCCAAATCCATGTATCCTGATGCCCAGGCTGCTCTGGCACTGCCGCAGGTCATCGTAGGGCTGCAGCCGGCGCTGGCCGGTGTTACACTGGCTGCTTTATGGGCGGCGGACGTATCGACTGCCTGCAATCTGCTGCTTTCGGCAGGAACGCTGTTTTCTAATGATATTTACAAACGGTTTATCAATCCGAAGTGTTCGGATGCCAAACAGCTGACGATGATGCGTTTGTGCATCGTGATCTCCGGCGTGCTGACCTTAGGTATGGCTATGGGCGTTTCCAGTATTCTGGGAACGATTATGATCGGCCTCAGTCTGACGGCGGCTTTCAGCGTTATCGTTATCGTGGCATTGTTTTTCCCGCGCTACAGCTGCAAAGCGGCCGGGTTCTGGACGCTGCTGGTTGGCTTTATCATGCTGGTCCTGTGGCAGCTGGTGCCGGCAGTACGCATTTTCCCGAACGTTATTTATATGGAATGGTTTGCCTGCATTCTGACTTATGCGGTTGTGGCATTGCTGCAGCCTGGTAAGAAGCTTGCGGCAGATGCCGTTGAATAAAATTCTTCAAGAGTATAGCAGAGGACGCGGAAGCGTCCTCTTTTTATTCGCTGCCGCTGATTTAATATTTGTATAGCTGACAGCAGGATTTATCATAAATTCAGCCAATTTTAATATACATATGGTATAAGTTGCCAAAAGAGGTGAACGCTATGAAAATACTTTTAGCAGAAGATGATAAAAATCTGGGCAGGTTATTGCAGAGCCTGTTGAAAAAAGAAAATATCACGACTGACTGGGTGGAAGACGGCGAAGCGGCTTACGAGCAGTGTTATCGTGACGGTTATGATGTTTTGGTATTAGACTGGATGATGCCGAAGCTGGACGGCGTAACTTTGTGCAGGCGCCTGCGTGAAGAGGAATACCAGGGGAAAATACTGATGCTGACAGCGCGTGACAGCCTGGATGATAAGGTAGCGGGGCTGAACGAAGGCGCTGACGATTATCTGGTCAAGCCTTTTGAAATGGCGGAGCTGCTGGCGCGGCTGCATGCGTTAGTGCGGCGGCAGAGCGGTTACAAGCAGGAGGATTTTGCCTGTCAAGGCGTGACCCTGGCTGTTAAAGATTATACCGTGGGTTACAAAAACAAGAAGGTACAGCTGCGGCCGCGGGAATTTAAGCTGATGGAGCTGCTGCTGATCAATATCGGCCAGATTTTGCCGCGGGAGCTGCTTTTAGAGCGTATCTGGGGCATTGACGGCGATGTTACTGAAAATAATCTTGATGTGCATATCCGGTCACTGCGTTTGAAACTGGCGTCGATCGGAGCGGAGAGCCTGATCAAGACTGTGCGTGGCGTCGGTTATATGTTAGAGGTACATGATGTTTGATAAATTACGTTTAAAGCTTACTATTATTTATACAGGGATTTTTTCATTGCTGGTAGTGATGATCGTGACCGGCTGCATCATCCTGTTAGGCCATTCGGTGCTGACGCATGAAAAGCAGCAAATGCGCGATCTGATCATCCACGAGGGTGAGGAATATGTGGAGAGCGGTGAGCTGCCGGTGTCGAATCACTCTATTGAAGTCGGCCGGGAGCTGGCGTATATGCTGAAGCCCGGTTCAGATGAAGTGCTGCACGATCAGGTCAGCGGCAGCCCGGTAGCTCAGCAGTTATTCGCTTTGCGCGATAAATGGCCGAAGCAGGACCGCAAAGTAAAATGGCTCACTCTGCGTGATGCAAATGACCGGCTCTGGATATATATCGTTGGCCGGGACCAGATAATGAACGGAACTGCCAGTGCGGCGACTTTGTATATGTTTAAGGATCTGAGCGATTATTATTATGAAGAACAGGGCGAGGTCGTCTGGCTTGTTCTGATGAGTTTGTTTTTTATCTGCTGCGGCGCCGGTATCGGTTATTACCTGGCCGGGCGCAGTATCAAACCGATCCGGGAAATGTTTAAACGGCAACGTGAATTTGTTGCCGATGCCTCGCATGAACTGCGGACCCCGCTGACAGTTATGGGTATCGCCGCCGAAGGTATGGAGGGCGATACAGACAGTAAATTCAGTGAGTTTACTGCCGATACCCTGAAAACCATGCGTATGGAAATCAAACGCATGAATAATCTGGTCGCTGCCCTGCTGTCGCTGGCCCGCAATGACGCCGGCGTCGCTGAGGTCAAGCTGGAACAGGTAAACTTTAATGTGCTGTTGGAGCAGACAGCCGGGACTTTAAGTATACTGGCGCAGCAAAAGGGCTTAAAGCTGGAACTGCAGCTGCCGCCGGAACGTTTGATCATTTGGGGCAACCGGCTGCGCCTGGAACAGCTGCTGACGATCCTGATCGATAATGCCATCAAATATTCGCTGAGCGGCACGGTCACAGTCAGTGCCCTGCGGCATAATCAGCAGCTTGTGATCAGGGTGGATGATGAAGGCATAGGTATTGACGCTACAGATATCGAACGTATTTTTGAAAGGTTTTACCGGGTCGATAAAGCCAGGACCCGTGCTGAAGGCGGCTTTGGTCTGGGGCTGCCGATAGCGAAGATAATCGTAGAGCAGCATCAGGGAACGATCGAAGTGGAAAGTAAAAAAGCAGGCGGCAGCTGCTTTATTGTCAAGCTGCCCCTGACGATGCAGCGCTAAAAATAATAACTCCTTGTTTCAGGTTATTTTCAGTCACATTTTTTATGATAAGGCTGAAATAGAGGCAAGGAGTTGTTTTTTATGAATAGGAAAAGTTGGGCTGTTTTCTGGCTGGCCGCAGTACTGTTATTATTTGTCTTTAACAGTGCTTTATTGATCACTGATTCGGTAGAATCAAATTATGCGTTGACAGCTAAAGAAATGGTAGTATCGGGAGACTGGCTGTCGCCGCAGATTTACGGACAGTATTGGTTTGACAAACCGGTATTTTTTTACTGGCTGACAGCATTGGGGTTTAAGCTCTTTGGCTTTACTGAATTTGCCGCACGTTTCTTCCCGGCCTGTTTTGGTTTGGCTGGACTGGGGCTGCTTGTCTGGGGTGCGAAAAAGCTTTTTGATGATAAAACTGCTTTTTACAGCGGTTTAGTGCTGTTGACTTCGGTAGAATTTTTTCTGATCAGTAAATCGGTCATCACCGATGCGATCCTGTTTTTCTTTTTCAGCGGCAGCTTGCTTTTCTTTTATCTGGGTTACAGCACGCCGCAGAAGAAGTATTATTATGGGATGTATGCCTGCGCGGCTCTGGCGACGCTGACTAAAGGGCCGATCGGCTTTCTGCTGCCGGGACTGATCATGTTCCTGTTTTTGGCGTTCGATAAAGGCTGGCGGGAAATCAAACACATGAAGCTTTGCAGCGGCAGCCTGCTTTTTTTAGCTATAGGCCTGCCCTGGTATCTGGCAATGATAAGCCTGCATGGCGACGCGTTCACCAAAACTTTTTTAGGTACGCATAATTTCCTGCGGGCTACGGTTTCCGAGCATCCGCGCGATAATGTCATTTATTACTATACTTTGGTCAATCTGCTGGCGTTATTCCCCTGGAGCGGACTGCTGCCGCAATGTCTGTGGCAGAAATTCGTCAAAGAGGACAGATTGCAGCGCCCTGATAATCTGACTGTTTTTTTAGTGATCTGGGCTGCAGCGGTATTCTTCTTTTTCCAGAATATGGCAACTAAATATATTACTTATACCTATCCGCTGCTGTTCCCGGCAGCATTGCTGCTTGGGCGCTATATAGCAGTCAATGGTTCCAGGGTCTTCAGCCGTGGTTATATGCTGTTTCACGGGATTTTTTATGCTGTTTTGGCCGGCGCTGTTTATTGGTGCCGGTTTCGGGGCGTGGCTCCCGTACAGGGTGAATTTTTTGTATTGCTGACGGCGCTGGCAGGTTTCTGCCTGGTATATGCTGTTAAAAGCTATAACCAAAAGTACCTGACAGCTGCTGTTGCCGCCATGGCGCTGCTTTTCAATATAGCTTTGATACCTTCTGTGGCAGTTCCGTTGAGCGAGCTGCGGTCAGGCAAACAGCTGGCGCTGCAGCTGCAGGCTCAGTATCCAGAGAAGCAGGAGATAGGCCTGTATGGCGCGTATCCAACCTCAGCTGTTTTTTATTCCGGCAAAAAACTGGTAAAACTTTTACCGCAGGGAGATATCGAAGGTTTTAAACCCAAAGCTTTCAGCTGGAGCAGCAAAAACGTGATGCCCTATGCGGAATTGAAAAGCTATGCCGCTGTCAAAGATAACGTAGTCGTTGTGCAGAAAAAATCAATGCGTGATTTTATGAACAATGCCGATACGTATTTGCTGGTGGCAGGCGAGAATAAAGGCTGGTATATCGTGCAAGGTTAAAGTGATTTCTTACTCTGGCTGCGGCCAGAGTATTTTTTTGTAAAAAATCATCATGGCGGCAGGGAAATGTGTTTTTGTGGCTAATATAATATTTAGTGAAACTATAAGCGTTTCCGAAAAGAAGGTGTGAATCATGTCAAAAAAAGCAAACCAAAAAGCAAAGCTCTTGCATCTGCAGCAGATTTTGCTGGAAGAAACTGACGAAAAGCATGTGCTGACAGTACAGCAGCTGATCGAAAGATTGGCAGAGCTGGAAATACCTGCCGAACGGAAAAGCTTGTATGACGACATCGCTACATTGCAGGCTTTTGGCCTGGATATTATTGCTACGCGCAGCAGGGCCAATATTTACAGGATCGGCAGCCGGCTTTTTACACTGCCTGAACTGCAGCTGGTGGCAGAGGCTGTGCTGAAATCTGCTGCTGTCGGCAAAAGTAAGGCCCAGAAACTGGTAGAGAAGCTGGCCTGTTTAGGCAGCAGGTATCAGGCCGAGGCTTTAAGGGCAAGCCTGAAAGCGCAGAAATATGAGGAAGCAGAGCTGTTATGCCCGATTGAACTGCGCTGCAGTAACGAGCTGGTACCGGCCGTGCTGGAATACCTTGCTGAAGGTAAGGTGAAAAAAAGCAAAGAAGCAACCAGCGTTATCGAAGGCACCGTCGTTGCAGACCAGGCTTTTTACAGCTGGCTGTTCGGTTTGGGCAGCAAAGCTAAACTTACCGGCCCTGCCAATGTGAAGAAAGATTTTGTCAAATATTGTAAAAAAGTGCTGAATCAATATAAATGATCAAGGAGAGTATCATGCAAGAAATAAAATTCCCTGTTCCCAACAGAAGCGAGTATATCCCTTCGCCGCTGGAGCCTGATGCAGACGGAGTGCTGGATATAGGCTACTATAAAGGTGCTATTATTGGCGGGCGTCCTTATGTTCTGGAATGCTGGCAGATGGATGAGCTTGTCGTAGCGACAGTCTTTTTTTCGGACGAAGGTCTTGACGCTTACAGCCGTGAAGATCTGGTGCTGCTTTTGGAACTGGAAGATATTATTAAATTTACCGGCGCAAAACGTTTGTTTCAGTGTACGCATACCGAGGATGATGCAGGGGTGCCCATGTGGGCGGTCAATATTACCCTGCAGAATGCCAAGGGCAAATATGCTGAGGTTTTATGCCCTTTACGCAGATATAGATGAAACTGCATTAGAGGAGGAATGAAAATGGCGAATTGCAACGAAGCCAACTGTACCTGTAAAATGGTAAACTGTGTGCGGCATGGCAAGTGCTGTGAATGTATCAACCATCATCGGGAAAAAGGCTCTTTAGTAGCCTGCATGAAGGCTGTTTGCGAAGATGTAAAAAAATAAATGCGTGCAGGTCAGCACGCATTTATTTTCAGTTTCGGCAGACAAAGAGAAAACCGTTCGCTGGGGATGGTAGCGAACGGTTCCTCCATAGGAAAGCTGTTTATGATGAATTTGATGGGAAGGGTGTAGCAAGTTCGTCACTTGCTATGCTTTAAGTATACAACAGACATTTGACAGAAAAAGGGCAAACCTTTGAACAGTTTGTGAAATGTAAAAAGGACCGGAGGAAGCGGCTAATGAATGATTTTGTAACAAAGTTTTTTAAATTTCAAGAGCGCCAGACTACCTGGCAGCGCGAGACGATCGGGGGGATCACGTCCTTTGTGACGATGGCGTATATCATTTTTGTCAATCCGCAGATCATGGCTGCGGCCGGCATGGATAAAGGAACTGTCATGCTGGCTACCTGTCTGGCGTCAGCCGCAGGCACGCTGCTGATGGCGCTGTATGCCAATGCGCCTTTTGGCCTGGCACCGGGCATGGGGATCAATGCCTTTTTTGCCTATACCCTGTGCGGTACGATGGGGTATAGCTGGGAGCAGGGCTTAGGGGCAGTTTTGCTGTCCGGCATTATTTTTGTCGTGGTTTCTGTTACCGGCCTGCGCAGCAGGATCATTGCTGAGATTCCGCTGCATCTGAAAAAAGCGATCGGCATCGGTATCGGGATGTTTATTTTATACATCGGCTTAAAAAATGCGTCCTTATTGAGCTTTGCCGCTAATCCCGGCAGCTTCATCCCCCTGGGCGACAGCATGAAGTTAGACAGCAGCATCATTCCTGCTCTGACTTTTGCCAGCGATTCGACCAAGCTGGCCCTGATCGGCATTTTCCTGAATATCTGCTTTTTGCTGCGCGGTACAAAAGGTGGTATGCTGCTCAGCATCATTATTACTTCTGCGCTGGGCTGTTATCTGCAGTTTTTCAGCGGCTGGCAGCTGGGGCTGCATCTGCCGGGAACGATGCCTGTCGGTGATATTGGCGATACCTTTGGTAAGTGTCTGAGTGGTTTTGTGCAGCTGTTCGATACATCGCAGGGAGTCGGAGTCATGATCTTTTCACTGTTTTCGGTGATGATCACCATGACGATCGCCGATATGTTCGATACAATCGGCACCGTGCTGGCAACTGCGTCCAGGGCCAATCTTGTCGATGCAGATGGCAATATCGTCGACGGCGACCGCATCTTGCTGGCTGACGCTGCCGCAACCGTCATGGGATCATTTTTTGGTACTTCTACTGTAACTACTTATGTCGAATCAAGCACAGGTGTGGCAGCAGGCGCCAGAACCGGTTTTGCTTCGGTGATAACGGCATTGTTATTTCTGCTGAGTGTGTCTTTAGCGCCGCTGCTGGGTATGGTGCCGGCAGCAGCGACAGCGCCGGTACTGATCATGGTCGGGATCTTGATGGCTTCCGATATCGGCGACATCGACTGGCGCAATCTGGAAATAGCTATACCGGCATATTTAACAATAACTATCATGTGCTTTGGCTATAATATTGCCGACGGTATCGCGATCGGTTTTATTATGTACAGCTTTGTTAAAGCTGTAGTTGGTAAATGGCCGGAGGTTTCGCTGCTGGTGCGCGGGTTGAGCGTCATGTTTTTATTGCGCTTTGCTTTTATGCTGATTTATTAAGAGCTGTATTGATAAAAAAATGAAAAACAGGCAGGCGTACGCCTGCCTGTTTTTTGACTGTTAAGTTATTTTTTGCCGCGTTTTTTACTAGTTATGGTCGGTGCTGCTTCGACATGCTTTTCGCGCCAGCCGAAATAGAGGAAAAAGCCCAGTGCTATCAAAAAGAAAGCAAGGCTGGTAGCCTGAGCCGATTTTAAACCAAAGAGGAAGGGTTCGACATAATCGCCCCGCAGCATTTCCAGACTAAAGCGTACAGCCGAGTACAGCATGACATACAGGCACATAGCCTGACCTTTGGCATGATTGGTAGTGCGGAACAACAGCAGGATAGCAAAGATCACGATATCCAGCTGGCCCTCCCAGACCTCGGCCGGCCAGAGAGGCACAGCGCCATAGGTCTTAAAAGCCAGGGTCCCTTCCGGGTATAACAGGCCAAAGCTGCCGCCGGTAGGCGTGCCGAAAGCATCGCCGTTCAGCAGGTTGGCCATGCGGCCAATAGCCTGACCGATCAGAATAGCGGGGCAGACGATGTCAGCAAAGGCCAGCCAGTCGATCTTGTGCCGCTTGCAGTACCAGATACCTGCCAGCACGCCGGCAATAACGCCGCCCTGGATCGCCATGCCGCCCTGCCAGACAAAGGGTATCTCCAGCAGATGATGCTGGTAATAATCCCAGTCGAAGAAGAAGACGTCCCAAAGCCGCCCGCCGACAAGGCCGGCAAAGCCGCCGTAGATGCCGATGTCAAGCACATGCTGCTGCCAGCGGCCATCCTGTTTAGCCAGGAAATATGCAACGCCGGTCGCCAGAAAAATACTCATACATAAAACCAGGCCGTACATACGGACCGGAAAATCGCCGATATGGAATAAATACTGATGCATAGAACCTCCAAATGCCTGCCGGTAAAATTTTATTTGCAGCTGCAGATACCGTTAGCCAAATCTTTGAATAAGATTATTCTAACACAGTGCGCCTAAAAATTCTATCTTGCGCAGGAAGTGTGAGGATTTAATTCCTACGATTAGAGTATGGAATTTAGGGGGATTATATGGTATAATAAACCAGTATCAATTTCAGAAAGAGGGATAACTATGTTGAAAATAGAAAATCTGTCCGTCGCCGTGCAAGGCCGGCAGATTCTTCACGATATTAATCTGCATATCAAACCGGGCGAGGTCCACGTTTTATTCGGGCCTAACGGCACCGGCAAATCTACGTTGATCGGCACGATCATGGGTTTTGAACGCTATGAGGTTTTAAGCGGCAAAATTTATTTCAAAGGGCATGATATCACCGAAGCCCCCTGTTATGAGCGGGCCCGTTTAGGCGTGGGCGTGATGATCCAGCGTCCGCCGACGATCCGCGGCCTGTCGCTGCGTCAGATGATCGAGATCTGCGGCGCAACGCCTCAGGAAACTGAGCAGATGGCGCGCTGGATGGGTCTGGCTGATTTTCTTGACCGCAGTGTCAATGAAGGCTTCAGCGGCGGCGAGCTCAAACGCTCCGAATTATTGCAGCTGATGGCACAAAAGCCGGACCTGCTGCTTTTAGACGAACCGGAATCCGGCGTCGATGTAGAAAATATCGCTCTGGTAGGGCGGGCTGCCAACTATATCCTGCATAACGAGCCCTGCGGCGGTGCAGGCTGCGATCAGCCCTGCTGCGCCCATAGTCTGGACTGCGACAGCTACAACCCGCTCAATAGTCAGCGCAGCGGACTGATCATTACCCATGTCGGCCATATTTTAAAATATGTGCCCGCTTCGCATGCGCATATTTTATATCAGGGCACGCTTAGCTGTACCAGCGGCGATCCTTTGGACGTTCTGGGCTGCATCAGCAAAGCCGGCTACGAAAAATGCGTCAATGGCGGCTGCAGGAGGTTGATGAAATGAGTGAACAGGTAAAATTACAGGAAGCGCTGGCTAAAAAAGCAGCCTTTGGCAATGATATCGATTTGGAAAAATTTGACGATAATAATGAACAGCATGTGCAAAGCACAGCCGAGCTGTCCGCAGCCGGTAAGGAACGGCTGGAGCACGTCGGTATCGATCTGGAGCGTGAAAACCGCAGCGCCAGCTTTATTCAGGTCGATAACGCTCCTATTGAGGCCGAGGTCAAGGCACAGCTGCCGCTGGAATTGATGAATACCGGCGCCGCTGCCAAAAAATATCCCGAACTGGTCAAAAAATACTGGTGGAACGCCGTTAAGGCCGACACCGACAAATACACCGCCAAAACTGCTTTAGAGCAGGAGCAGGGCTATTTTATCCGTGTCAAAGCCGGACAGAAGATCGCCGCTCCCTTGCAGGCCTGTGTTTTTATCGGGCATGAAGAGCAGCTGCAGCGCGTCCATAATATCGTGATCGTGGAAGAAGGCGCCGAGCTGAATATCATCTCCGGCTGTGCCAGCGATCCCAGTGTGGAAAAAGGCGTGCATATCGGCATCAGCGAATTTTACGTCGAAAAAAATGCCAAACTGACCTTTACCATGATCCACAGCTGGGGCGAAAACATTGCCGTACGTCCCCGCAGCGTAACGATCATCGAAGCAGGCGGGCACTTTATTTCTAATTATGTGTGTATGGAAAAAGTCAAAGACGTGCAGATGTACCCGACGACCAGACTGGTCGGCGAAGGCGCTGTCGCCCGGCTGAATTCCATTTTAGTGGCGCCGGAAGGATCGCATCTGGACATCGGCGGCAAAGCGCTGCTGGAAGTCCCCGGCACACGGGCCGAGATCGTGACCCGTACCATTTCTACCGGCGGCGAGATCATCAACCGCGGCAACCTGACCGGCCGTGCCGAAGGCATCAGGGCCCATCTGGAATGTAACGGCCTGATGCTCAGCGATAAAGGCTATATTTCGGCTATTCCCGAGCTGGACGCCTTTACCGGCAATGCCGAGCTCAGCCATGAAGCAGCAGTCGGCCGCATCGCGCCGGAAGAGATCGAATATCTGATGGCACGCGGCATGGACGAAGAAGAAGCGACGGCTACTATCGTCCGCGGCTTCCTCAATGTCAATATCGAAGGCCTGCCGGAAGCGCTGGCGCAAAAGATCAACGACACGCTTGATACCTTTACTTATAATAAGGGCATGTAAAAAATAAAAAAAGTACTTGTCAAGCGCGGCAAATTGAGTTATAATAACCATTGTGTTCAGCACAATTCCGGGATGGTGTAATGGTAGCACAGGTGATTCTGGATCATCTTGTCTGGGTTCGAGCCCTAGTCCCGGAGCCAATGGCGCCATGGTCAAGCGGCTAAGACGTCGCCCTCTCAAGGCGAAATCACGAGTTCGATTCTCGTTGGCGCTACCAAGCCGTAGTTAAACCCTCTGACTTTAGTCGGAGGGTTTTTGTTTTTCGTGGACAGTTAAAAAAATAATTTTTAAAAAATCAAGCCAGGAGTTCGTGTGTATGCAGTATATTATTTGGCATTTATTGCTATAGCATAATATCATTGATATAATATATATATAATATATCTTGTTTGATCCAAAACATTTGAAAGAGGTGCTGAAAATGACAAAAACAGTTTTGAAAGAAAAATTTGTACAACTTACCGATGAACAAATGAAGCAGTTATTGCAATGCAAGGATCAGGACGCTCTTTACAGCAAGTTTAAAGAATTTATTGGCGAAGATTTTGCTATGTCTGATTTGAAAGCCGTGCTCAGTGATTTTTCTGCCCTGGCAGAAAACAATGAAGCTGCTATTACAATGATGCAAACGATACATAATGTAATCGAAACTGTACCGGGGATGCAGGAGAAATTGGCCGCGGCCCATGATAACGCTGCTGCTTACGCTTTATTAAAACAGTATTTAGGTGACGTTACCCTGGCAAATTTTGAAAAAGCCTGTCAGTCAGTCGATTCACTTATGAATGATGTCGCACCGATCAGTGCTTTAACAGATACAGATCTGGAGGCTGTGACCGGCGGCAGCTGGAAAAGCTTTTGGAGTGGTTTTAAAACCGGTTTTGTCGACACCTTCAAAATTATTGGGTCAGCAGTGATGATCGGGGTCAATATTGTGGGTCAAAATCCGAGTATGGCAGAGAAGTGGGGCGAACCGCTGGAAAAAAGTGTCAAGCATTTATCTGATGCTCTGCATAATAAATAAGAGCTGAGCTTAAAACCAGCGGCTGTAAATTTTTTTGATTTGTTTCTTGAACTGTATTGTAACAATACAGTTCTTTTTATTATATAATAGGAATATAGCACAGAGTGAGGTGGTTGGCATGACTACTTATATTTCGATCAGTGAAATGGCCAAATTGCACGGAATTACCAGACAGACGCTCATTCATTATGATAATATCGACCTTTTTAAGCCGGCGAAAGTAGACGCTAACGGCTACAGATATTATTGTAAGCACCAGATCCCCTATCTGCGTGAGATCTGTTTTCTCAAATCACTGGGGATAAGCCTGAAGGATATCCAGCAGCATTTTCAGGAACGGACGCCGGAAAATGAAATGTATCTTTTGGAAAAGCAAAAACAGTATATCATGAACCAGATCGCCAAGCTCAATACCCTGCGCGAATACCTGAACCAGCGGATCGACCTGTACGAAGAAGCTGTCGATGCGGGGATGATGCGGATGTCGCTGCCCTTTGTGCGCTATATAGACGTCCGGCAGGCGATTTTTAAAGAGTGGCTGCAGCCTATCGACAAGGACAATCTGCATACGACGCTGATGGACTTGTGGCAGCGTATTTTTGAACGGGAAATGGTGCCTTCCGGCGGCTTCGGCTCGATCATCAAAAAAGAAGCCGCCCAAAGCGGCGACTGGCTGGCAGGGGCCGGCTCCTGCATCTTTCTGCCAATCTGGAACAAAGAGCACGAGAATACGCTTACGATACCGGCCGGGGAATATGTGTGCATGTATAAGTATGGTATGCCCTATGATACCGAGCACCTGGAAAAGCTGATGCAGTGGCTGGTGCAGAACGGTTACGAGCTGACCGGCGACATCGTCGACGTCTGCTTGCTGGACACGACCTTTTACAAAAAAGAAACAGGTGTAGACTTCTGTATGTTGCAGGCTCCGGTAGCGTTAAAAAAATAAATAGAAAATTTTTTAAAAAACCTCTTGACTGTATTGTTACACCACAATTTATGATCAAATTGTGAGGTAACACTCAACAAAAAGTCAGGAGGTTATTTTTATGACTAAAGAAATTATTGATTTAAGATCTGCATTGGAATTGTTGGAAAGCATTCCCGGACAAATGGTACATACTGACGTAGAGGTCGACCCTTCCGCTGAGCTGGCAGGCGTTTACCGTTATGTAGGCGCAGGCGGCACCGTGGCTCGTCCCACTAAGACCGGCCCTGCCATGACTTTTGAAAAAATCAAAGGCCATCCCGGCGCTAAAGTCGTTATTGGTCTTTTGGCAAGCCGTAAACGTGTAGGCTATCTGTTAAATACCAAACCTGAAAAATTAGGCTTTATGATGCGTGACGCTGTCAAAAACGCTATCGCTCCCGTCGTTGTCGGCAAAGAAAAAGCTAAATGCCAGGAAGTTGTGCATCTGGCGACCGATGCAGACTTCGATATCCGCAAATTGATCCCGGCCCCGACCAACACCCCGGAAGATGCCGGACCGTATGTAACTTTGGGTATGTGCTACGCTTCCGATGTCGAAACCGGTGAATCCGACGTGACGATCCACAGATTGTGCCTGCAGAGCAAAGATGAGATCTCCATGTTCTTTACTCCCGGCGCCCGCCATTTAGGCGCTTTCCGTGAAAAAGCCGAAGCTCTGGGCAAACCGCTGCCGATCTCTATCAGCATCGGCGTCGACCCGGCGATCGAGATCGCTTCCTGCTTCGAGCCGCCGACTACGCCGCTGGGCTTCAACGAATTGTCCATCGCCGGCGCGATCCGCGGCAAAGCTGTTGAACTGACTCCCTGTGTGACTATCGACGAAAAATGTATCGCTAACGCCGAATACGTTATCGAAGGCGAGCTTATCGTCGGCGCCCGCGTCCGTGAGGACCAGAACTCCAACACCGGCAAAGCCATGCCGGAATTCCCCGGTTACACAGGGCCTGCCAATCCGGCTCTGCCTGTGATCAAGGTCAAAGCTGTGACCCACAGAGTCAATCCGATCATGCAAACCTGTATCGGCCCTTCCGAAGAACACGTCAGCATGGCCGGTATCCCCACCGAAGCCTCGATTTTGGATATGGTGGAAAGAGCTATGCCCGGCCGCGTACAAAATGTTTACGCCCATTCCTCCGGCGGCGGCAAATTCCTGGCCGTTATCCAGTTCAAAAAAAGCGTGCCCAGTGACGAAGGCCGTCAGCGTCAGGCCGCTTTGCTGGCCTTCTCGGCTTTCCCCGAACTGAAACAGGTGATCTTAGTCGATGAAGACGTCGATATTTTCGATACTAACGATATCCTCTGGGCCATGACTACCAGAATGCAGGCCGATGTCGATATCGTCACGATCCCCGGCGTGCGCTGCCATCCGCTCGATCCGTCCAACGACGCTTCCTGCAGCTGGACGATCCGCGATCATGGTATCGCCTGCAAAACTATTTATGACGCCACGATCCCTTATTCAGAAAAAGCACGCTTCCAACGTGCTCAATTTATGGAAGTCGACGTCAAAAAATTCCTGCCGGATTTTGCTGACAAGGACTGATCAAAAATACCGGTTAAGGCGTGCACAGCGCCTTAACCACACTTATCATATGGCTCGGCTATTTTAAGGAGGACAATTATGGGAAAGAATAAACCGATCATAGGTTTTATTTTAGGTATCATCGTCGCTGTGATCATCTTTTTTGCCAACATTCCCGGTTTAGGACGGGAAGGGCAGATGTGCATGGCGTTTTCGCTGATGACAGTGATTTTCTGGGCTTTCGGCATTGCCCAGCCCGGTTATGTATCCGGTCTGTATCTTTTGCTTTTAGCAGTTTTTAAAGTGGCGCCAACAACGCTGATTTTTTCTACCTGGACTACTTCCATGATGTATCTGATCATTGGCGCTTACCTGATCGCGGTAGCGGTCAAAGAATCAGGCCTGGGTGAGCGGATCGCCTATAAATTTATCGTCAAATACGTATCTTCGTTTAAAAGCATCATCATCTCTATCTTTGCCCTGACTTTTATTCTGGCCCTGCTGATCCCGCATCCCTGGCCGCGGGCCTTCCTCATTATGTCGGTCATGGCTGTTGTGGTAAAAAGTGCCGCTATTCCTCATGAAGACGCTGTGAAGATCGGCTTTACCGTTTTTACGGCTTCGATCCCGGTCTCCATGATCTTCCTGACCGGCGACGCCTCCATCAACCCGCTGGCAGCTACCAGCTGTGCTCCCGAACCGGTAGGCTGGCTGCGCTGGTTCGAAGTCATGGGTCTGCCGATGATCGTTACCAGTATCATTACCATGGTCATGATCTTGTTTATGTTCAAGCCTACCAAAGAAGTCAGTGTCAACAAAGGTGAAATTTTAGCCAAATTGCAGGCTATGGGCCCGATGAGCGGCAAAGAACTGCGTACTGCCATCTGGGTAACGCTGGCGATCGTCCTCTGGATGACTGATACCATGCATGGCATCGATATCGGCTGGGTAACCTTATTCATTGCTATGGGGATGGCGATGCCCAGGATCGGCGGCATCCTGACCCCGCAAAGCTGGGGCGGAGTACCGGTGCAGACATTGATCTTTTTGACTGCCGCCGTAGCTATCGGCCGCGTTGGCGGCGCTACCGGCATGAATACCTGGATCGCCCAGACCGTGCTGCCCGGCAGTGTACCGGAAAATATGTTTGTACTGGCAGCGTTCATTACAGCAGTTTCCATTGCTATCCATATGCTGTTCGGCAGCGTCATCGCCGTTATGGGTATCGTGATCCCTGCCATGCTGGCCTTTACCGGCAGTATGGGCATCAGCACTATTATTCCGGTCATGATCGCCTATATCGCTATCAATGCCCACTTTATCCTGCCCTTCCATAATCTGGCGATTTTAGTCGGCGTAGGTGAGGATAACGGTATGTATACGGAAAAAGAAACTATTAAATTCGGCGTGCCGTTTACCATCGTCTTATTCATCATTACTGTCGGCGTTGCCGTACCCTGGTGGAAAGTGATCGGACTGTGGTGATACGTTTTAAAAAGTAAGCTTGAGAAAGGTTGGTTATTATGAAGCGCTTGATCGTAGGAATATCGGGGGCCAGCGGCGTCGTTATGGGCCACAGGCTGCTGAAGGTCTTAAAACAGCTGCCGGATCTGGAGGTGCATCTGGTCATCACAGAAGGTGCTGTGAAAAATTTTGCCTGTGAAACAGACCTTGACGTCACTGAATTGACGCAGCTGGCTGCATTTACCCACAGCAATAAAAATCTGGCGGCCAGCATTTCCAGCGGCTCGTTTGTGACTGACGGCATGATCATCATTCCCGCCAGTATGAAAACAGTAGCCGGTATCGCCTCCGGCTTTGCCGAAAATCTGCTGCTGCGGGCTGCCGACGTGTGCCTGAAGGAAAACCGCAAGGTGGTTTTGGTGCCGCGCGAAATGCCGCTCAGCCGCATCCACCTGCGCAATATCAGGGAATGTGCCGATAACGGCTGCGTCATAGTGCCGCCGATGCTTACTTTTTATAACGGCGCCGATTCGCTGGAGCAGCAGATCGACCATATCATCGGCAAGATCCTGATGCAGTTCGGCATCGAATATCAAAAATTTGTTGCCTGGCAGGGGGAAGACGCATGAAAACGACGATCTTAACAGCAGGCAGCGAGCCTTATGCAGTTACCGCCTGCGTCGTTTGCTGCGGTTCGGACATCGCAGTCGTGATCGGCGGCGGTGCGGCGCCCCATATCGGCGCGGTAGCTTTGGCGTCACCCCGGCCCAGCCTGAAAAATAACGGCGCTGTTTCGGCCAGTGCTTCGGTACTGTGCCGTTTGGGTCATAAAGACGACCAGCCGGCGCGGGAAGCCGCCCTGTATCTGGCAAGCCGCTTCAATACCAATGTTGCCGTCACTGTCGGCCTGCACCTTGATGAGGCCGGTGCTGACGATATTGCGGCCCTGCAGCAGAGTTTGCAGCAAATTCTGCACAAGGTGGAAGCCTGGCTGCTGTCTGCGCAGGCATAAACAGATTTACCAAGACTGCCTGGGGCAGGACACTTACACATCAGCATAAAAATGCTCTGACGAATTTCGTCAGAGCATTTTGTTTGAGCAGGTATTGTTAAGTTAAGCATCACAGCTTATATAAGGTATGAGCAAAAATAATTTATGACGAAGATATACAGCAAAAGGATGATCGATAACTTAAAAAATATATAGTAAAGGTAATCGAAATACTTGCCCGAAGATTAAACTCCAGGCAAGTATTTTTTGTTTTTTACACAATTTGGTTTGCTTTTTGCTTCAACAATATACATATTACCTGTTTTATCTTAGAAAATACTAAAATGAGTTTAATTAAATTGAAGAATAGTATGAATTTTATACAAAAACGAGAAAATTTCCTGCGTGTTCAAAGTTATGAAATGAAAGAAATATCGTTATTTGGAAATTTTTGTTTGAATAAGTATAATTAATTTTGTAAATGAATAATTAATTTTTGATAACTAAAATAGGGGAAGGATGAAAAGTTTGATGGGGAAAAAACTTACATATTTTCTTGTGTGCTTAAATGCTTTACTGACAGCGGTAACAGCCTGTGCCGCACCAAGCAGCGATATTGACCTGCAGCAGCAGATTCTGCAGCAAAAAGAACAGGAGCTGGCCGCTAAACGGGCTGAACAGGCCCTGCAGCAGCGGGTCAAACAGGGGATGTCGAAAACGCCTGCCGGCAGCACTAAGCTGGAAGTAGTGGCCTTGCCGCAGGAAGTCAACAGCTTTAAGATCAAAAATTTTACGCTGAAAGCAGCATCATATGGTTATAAATTCAACTGGATAACTGATTATCTGGCAAACTATAACGGCGAAAGTATTGGTGTGCAGGGGATCAACCTGCTGCTGCAAAACATCAATAAAGAGATCATGAACAGGGGCTATGTTACGACCAGAGTTTATGTTGAGCCGCAGGACCTGAGCAGCGGGACAATGTATTTTACGCTGCTGCCCGGTATCATTTCGGATATCCGTTTCCGGGAAGAAACCTGGGGCACCTGGCATAATGCAGTGGCGATGCGCAAAGGATCACTGCTCAACATACGCGATATTGAGCAGACCGTCGATAACTTTAACAGCGTACCGTCGCAAAGTGCGGATATTAAAATAGAACCCGGTCCCAATGAAGGTGAAAGTGATCTGGTGATCGATATCAAACGCGGCAAACCGTGGAGCCTGAGTATGACTCTTGATAATTCCGGCACCAGGGAAACAGGCAAGGTCCAGATGTCGGGCGCTGTGCAATTGGCTCAACCTTTTTCGGCCAACGATATTTTTTATGCCAGCTGGAATAAAGATGCTACACAATCAGGCGAAACTAAGGGCACACGCGCCAACAGTTTTTATTATGCCGTGCCTTTGGGCAAAGAACGCTTTGCCTTCAGCCATAGCAAAAACGATTATCATCAAACAGTAGAATATGCTGTCAATCCTTTTGTCTCCAGCGGCGAATTCACTTCGGACAGTCTGACCTGGACGCATCTGCTGCAGAGGAACCAAAGCAGTAAAACAGATTTTGAACTGGGGCTTGTACATAAAACACGCCATAGCTATATAGACGGTACGGAAATCGAAGTGCAGCGCCAAAAAACAACGTCGATGCAGATCGGGTTCAATCACAGGCAGTATCTGGGCCCCAGCGTTTTAAATGCCTCGGTGAAATGGCAGAAGGGCCTGCCGTGGTATGCTGACGCCGGGCCGACCGACGGTATGAGCGGCGAAGCGACGACGCAGTATAATATGTATCTTATCAGTGCTAACTTTGCGACGCCGGTACCTTTCGGCGATAACTACGATGCCCAATATAACGTAAGCATCAGGGGACAAAAAAGCGATCAGCGCATTTACGGCAGCGAATTCTTCTCGATCGGCGGCTGGTATAGCGTCAGAGGCTTTGACGGCGAACAGACCCTTTCGGCAGAAGACGGTATCACTATCAGAAACGAACTGCGGTTCCCGATCGAAAAATATCACCAGTTGTATCTGGCGCTGGATTACGGTAAAGTATCAGGCCCGTCAGCCGAATACCTTTTGGGTACGGAACTGGTTGGCAGCGCCATTGGCCTGCGTGGGCAGATTGGTCCCTGCAATTATGATGCCTTTGTGGGCTGGCCTTTGAAAAAGCCGGATGGATTTACCTGTGCTGCCAGAACCTACGGTTTTATGCTGACGGCGCAGATCTGAGAATAAACTGAGGTCAAGTTGAAAATAAAGGAGAGCGAAATCATGGGGAAATATCAAAGCAGAAAGAAAAAATTGATCGCCTGCGCTGTAATTATGTCGGTGCAGATGCAGGCAGTTTTGCCCTGTTATATAGCGGCAGCGGCTCCTCAGGCTGCACCGCCGGTAGTGAATATTGCCAAACCAAACGAGAGCGGCTTATCGCATAATAAAACCGATGCCTTTAACGTAGGGCCGGAAGGACTTGTCTTCAACAATAATGCCAGCGGCGGTAACGTCAATACAGCGCTGGCAGGCCAGGTAGGCGCCAATGCCAATCTGGGCGGCAATGCTGCCAAAGTGATCCTGCAGGAAGTAACAGGCACAGGCAGATCGAACCTGAACGGTATGATGGAGATCGCCGGCAGTAAAGCCGACCTGATCATCGCCAACCCTAACGGCATCACTGGCAGCGGTTTTGGCTTTATCAACGTAGGCCGTGCCACCTTGACAACAGGTACGCCCCGTATCACAGCCGACGGCCGGGTGGAAGGCTTTGACGTGAACGGCGGCAAAATAGCAATAAACGGCGCTGGCAATATGCCGATATTTGATGAAACGACCGGTACCTATAAATATGTACCAGTCAGTAAACTGGATATCTATGCCAACGCGGCAGAAATCAATGCGCAGTTGTGGGCCCAGGACGAAATCAACGTAGTGACCGGTAAGGACAAGATCGATTATGCCGCAGGAACGGCGACAGCACAGCCGGGCAGTGTCGGCAGCGGCGTAAGCCTTGATGTCGGAGCTTTGGGCGGCATGTATGCCGGCAAGATCACTTTAGTTGGTACCAATAAAGGCCTGGGCATGAATATCGGCGGCAACCTTAACGCCCAGAAAAACCTCAATATTACCAACGATGGCCAAATAGTTTTTACCGAAAACAAATATCAGGAGATAGACGAGGACGGCAATCAATATGAAGCCGCAACCATGATTCACTCTGATGGCGATATGCGTATCGACGCGAGTAATGCAGACATTGAAAACGGCGCGATGCTGACAGCCAGAGAAAACATAAATATAGAACTGGGCGGAACGCTTACCAACACCGGTAAAATCATTGCCGGTGAAGAATACGAGCAGACAGAAGAATCGGATATCTTCCAGCGCGATAGTGCTGATCTTTCGGTCAAGGCAGCGCAGGGCATCACCAATACCGGCCTTTTGGACGCATCCAATAATCTGTCAGTCACTGCCGCTGCCGGCGGCGCCGCACTTGGCGGCACTATCAGCGCCTTAAATAACATCGATCTTGCGGCAGCAAAGGCAGTCGATATCAAAGGCAGTGTTTTTTCTGCAAACGGCACGATCGCCGTTACCGGCGCCCAAGTAAAATATAGTAAAGAAAACCTGCAGACCCAGAATCCTGAGCAGGTAACGATCTTAGAAACCGACCCGGAAAAACCAGCAGAACTGCCGCCGCCGGAACCGCCGCGTGAAGCGGAAGACCTTACCAATCCGGAACTGGCTGACACTGCCGGCGTAGCAGGCACAGTTCAGCAGGATAAAATAAGCGACAGCGAACTGGCCCTGGTGGCCGACAGCACTGCTGACGGCAAATATAAACCCATTATCGACAAAGCCGCCAACGGCGTAGATCTGGTACAGATCGCCGAAGTCAACAGCAACGGCGTATCACGCAACCTGTACAGCGACTTTAACATCAAATCCAGCGGCCTGATCCTGAACAACGCTACCAAATACACCCAAACAGAACTGGGTGGCTACATCGACCGCAATATGTTTCTGGCCGGCAAAGGTGCCCGCGTTATCCTTAACGAAGTCACCAGCTCCAAAGCCAGCGTACTCAACGGTTATCTGGAAGTTGCCGGCAACAGCGCCAGCGTCGTTATCGCCAACGCCAACGGGATCAGCGTCAACGGTCTGGACTTCATCAACACCGACAACGTCGTGCTGGCTACCGGCAAAGTAACAAACTGGGCCGACGGCAACATGAAATTCAGCGCGGCCAAAGGCGACCTGCTCATCAACGGCGACGGACTGAACGGACGCGATCCAGGACGGTTAGACCTTATTGCCGATAATATCACTATCGACCGCAGTGAACTGTGGGGCAATGAACTGCATATTTCAGCTGACGGACTGCTGGCTAATACCAGTAAGATCGGCGGCAGCGGGAATGTGGACATAACTGCCGGCAGCATCGAAAATACAGCTAACGGCTACATCGAAGCCGGCAAAGACCTGACCCTGGCAGCGGCCGGACTGCTGCACCAGAACCAGGCCACCAGCAAAGCCGGAGGTGATCTGAACGTCTCCGCCGGTTCGATCAATAACGAAGCGGCTTCCCTGCTGGGAGCAGGCGGCAACCTTACTGCCAGTGCGGCTGCAAACTTTGACAACACCGGTGCGACCATCATGGCCGGTGCCAAAGTCACTATCAGCGCCGACAGCTTTGCCAACAGCAGCTCGGCACTGGTCAACGGTACTGACCTGCAGCTGCAGGCAGAGCGTCTGACTAACGACAATGCCAATATCTATCTTACCGGCAGCGGCAATATTACCGCTGGCCGGCTGACTAATCAAAATATGGGCACTATCCATATCGGGAAAGACGCTGTGATTACCGCAGACACCATGCTGAACACCAAAGCCGCTGTTGACGTGCTGGGCAACCTGTCAGTGCAGGCCGGCAGCTTCACCAATACCGACAGTGCCTATTTTGGTGCAGGCCAAAAGGCCGTCTTTACTACCGGCAGCTTTACCAACAGCGCCTTGGGCAGCATCTTTGTCAGCGGCGGCTTCACTGCAGACAGCACAGGCGATTTCACCAACGACGACGGCTTGCTGGCGTTGGGCAGTACCGGCAGCATCACGGCCCAGAACATTTATAACCAAAACGGCAGCAGCTACTATAATGGCTCTGTCATCAGCGCCGCCGGCGACCTGACGCTTACAGCCAGAGAGACATTGCTCAACCGTTCCTCGGATATCGAAAGCAAGAGCAATATTACCATAAACGCTGCTGACCTGATCAATAAAAAAGAAAACTTCGTCACCGACTGGGACGTGACCTATGAATATATCTCCTATAAGATCCCGCATCTGCAGGGCGGCGATTATTACGACGCCATGCGCGAATTTACCCGTACCATCCACACCGGCGTTATCAAAGAAGAGACCGCCGACGCCAACATCATTGCCAGCGGCAATATAACCATCAATGCCGACAACGATGTAACCAACCACTACAGCAAGATCATGGCCGGTAACGATTTGACCATTGACGCCGGCGGCACTGTCGAAAACGTGGGCTACCAGGGCACGATCCACCACGACGACCTGGGGCAGGATAACCACTACTGGAAATACAAAAAACACAGAAGAATGCATATCGGCTGCCATATGGTCTATGGCACTACAGTCATTCCCTATGAAGACCACAACGTCTACGATCAGGACGCAGCCCCCGGCAGCGAAAGACTGGCAGTGCTGGGCGCAACCGGTACCGTAAAGATCAATGCCGGCAACGTCGTCAACAAAACCTTAGAGGCTGACGGCAGCCAATATGCTGACCGCGACAAAACCGTAAGCACCGACGTAGATGACAAGCTGGCCGGCAACAGCGCGGCTGAAAGAAAGCCGCTGGACGACAACAAGCTGCTGGCGATCGACCAGCTGCAATACAACAACAAAATCTATCAGCTTAACGACGATCCCAGCGCCAGGTACCTGATCGAAACCAACCCCAAATTTGCCGACTACCACCAATTCCTCTCCAGCGACTATCTGCTGGAACGGGTAAAAGCCGACCCGGAAAAAGTAGCCAAACGATTGGGCGACGGCTACTTTGAACAGCAATTTGTTATCGAACAGATCGGACAGCTCACCGGCAGGCCTTACCTGGGCAGCTACGGCAGCGACATGGAACAATTCCAGGCCCTGATGAACGCCGGTGCCGTAGCAGCGGAAGCCCTGAACCTGGAGATCGGGGTCAGCCTGACGGCGCAGCAGGTCGCCAGCCTGACCAGCGACATCGTCTGGC
Organism: uncultured Phascolarctobacterium sp.; assembly: GCF_958349595.1. Lineage (NCBI taxonomy): Bacteria > Bacillati > Bacillota > Negativicutes > Acidaminococcales > Acidaminococcaceae > Phascolarctobacterium > uncultured Phascolarctobacterium sp. The sequence goes on from NZ_CATWDQ010000009.1 coordinate 85,323, forward strand.
TGGTCGAAACAACCGTCAACGGCCAGAAAGTTTTGGTGCCGCAGGTCTATCTGGCAGCAGTACGCAGCGAAGACCTGCAGCCGGGCGGCGCTTTGATCGTCGGCGGCGACGTAGAAATATATTCCAAACAGGATATCCAAAATGTAGGTACCATCAAAGCCGACGGTACTTTAGATCTGCACGGCCAAAATGTCAGCAACCTGGGCGGCAGTCTGGCCGGCAACGATATCGCGATCACGGCGGCCGACAAGATCACCAATCAGGGCGGCAGCATCACTGCGCAGCACGACGCCGCTTTGCAGGCCCACGATATTATCAATGAGACCACAACCCAAAATACCACCTATAAAGAACTGCAGCAAACGACCGCAGGTAAAACTGCCGGCATCACTGCGGGCAATGACCTGCGTCTGGAAGCGGCAGGCGACATCACTAACAAAGGCGGCGTTCTGGCGGCAGATAACGACCTGACACTCAGTGCGGGACAGAACATCAATATCACCACAGTCGCCAACGAAAAACACGTAGCAGTGACCTACGGCAGTTCGGCAGCCGAGATCCACAGCGTCGAAAACCAGCAAAGCGCCCTGACAGGTAAAAATGTCAGCCTTACGGCCGGCAGCGACGTCAACATCAAAGGCGGCATTATCGCAGCAGCTGAAGATACAGCTATCAAAGCCGACGGCGACGTCAATATCGCAGCCGTTAAAGACCTGCACAGCGAAGAAAGCAGCGTGGGCAGCCGCGGCAGCAACTATTATAACCACTCCCGCCAGGTCGATGAAACCGTAAAAGGCAGCCTCGTCGCCGGCACGGAAAATATCACCGTCAGCAGCGGCAGCGACATCAACCTGCAGGGCAGCAGCCTTGCCAGCGAAAAAGGCAAGATCGAGCTTGACGCCGGCAGCAATGTCAATATCACCAATGCGACAGAATACCACGAACGCCTGCAGGAATCGCATACCAAGGTCAGCGGCGTTCTCAGCAGCAAAACCACCGACATCTACGACTACAGCAATCTGGACGCTGTCGTCGGCAGCACCGTCAGCGGCAGCAGTGTTGTCATCAACAGCGGCGCCGATACCAACGTCAAAGGCAGCAGCGTAGTTGCCGATAACGACGTCAACATCACAGCCGGCGGCGACCTGAACGTGACCAGCGCCGAACAGACCAGTACCAGCGAATATATAAAACAGGTCAAAAAATCCGGCCTGCTCAGCGGCGGCGGTTTGGGCTTCACCATCGGCAAAGAACAGCAAAAAGACCAGTATGCCAACCAGAACACCGAGCAGGTAGGCAGTACTATCGGCAGCATCAACGGCAACGTCAATATCGAAGCCGGCAAAGATGTCAGCATCAGCGCTAGCGACGTGATCGCCGGGCAGGACATCAATGTAACCGGCCAAAACGTCACCATCGAAAGTGCCGATAATACCTATAACGCCCAGGAAAAACACGAATATAAAAAGAGCGGGATAACTGTATCTTTGGGCACGCCAGCCTTATCAGTGGCTCAAAGTGTGCATGATACTATCAAAAAGGCCGACAGCGTTAAAGATGATCGTCTGAAAGCACTGATCGTTGGCAAAGAAGTCAGCGACCTGACCAAAAACGGCAAAGACAGCGTCCTGAATCAGACAAACAATGGCCTGCAGGACGGCTTTAATGCGGATGACTTTACCCTGACTGTCAGCATCGGCAGCCAGAAATATAAAAATGAGTCCAACAGCACTACCACTATTGCCCAGGGCAGCAGTGTGCAGGCTGGCGGCAATGTTAAGATCACTGCAACTGAAAAAGATATCAATATCAAAGGCAGCAGTGTCAGCGGCGAAAATGTCAATCTTGCAGCCAAAGGTGACGTCAACATCACCTCCAGCGATAATACCAATACGGCCAATTCAGAATCCAAAGGCAGCAGCTCCAGTCTGGGACTGGGCTTTAACACTTCTGGACTCAGCGATATCAGTGCCGGCTACTCCAAATACAATGGCAAAGTCAAAGAAAACGGCA